>DKLU01000042.1 GCA_002455915.1 Chryseobacterium sp. UBA6632 | reverse complement strand
CTTCTTACAATACTTATGTAATTACTGGTGGTGTTGGATTTAAATTGAAACAATTCGGAGTAGATTTAGCAGGAGGATATGCAATGCCTCAGGCAAGAGATGTGAAAAATGCGAACTTAGGATTTTACGGACAATCCACAGCGACTGCATTTTATGTAGGTTTAGGTTTATCTTATAACCCTTTTTAATTGAAAGACTATGAAAAAAATTATAATTTCTACAATCGCTGTTTCTGCGTTACTATTCACAACGAGTTGCGAGCACGATTTTGATACAGACGTAAAAGATGTTGTTGTAAGTAAGGGTGAAGCAGATTTTAAAACCTATGTAGCTTTAGGGAACTCTTTGACGTCAGGTTACAGAGACGGAGCGCTCTATGCAGACGGGCAGAAGGAATCTTACCCTTCCATGATTGCTCAGCAAATGAAACTAGTAGGCGGTGGAGATTTCAAGCAGCCTATGATGCCGGATAATAACGGTGGTTTGCTTTTAAATGTTGGCGGAGCAAATATTCAGATTGCAAACACAAAACTTTATATTGACAGCTTTATTAACGGTTCACCGGATCTGAAAAATGCCAATGGAGGTGTAGCAACTACTTTAACAAATACTGTTCTTCCTGGTCCGTTTAATAATCTTGGAGTTCCGGGGGCAAAAGTAGCGCACTTATTAGCAGATAATTATGGAAATGTGGCAGGAGTAATTCCTAAAACGGCAAATCCTTATTTTGTAAGATTTGCATCCAGCCCTACAACTTCTGTTATTAAAGATTTTAAAGCGCAGAGTCCTACATTCTTTTCTTTATGGATTGGGAATAATGATGCTTTACTATACGCTTTGGCAGGGGCAGATCCTTCTGTTGAAACATTAACTCCTCCAGCGATGTTTGCTCAATATTATAATGCGTTAATTGCTGAAATTGCAACTACAAATGCGAAAGGAGTTGTTGCTAATATTCCTAGTGTGACGTCTATTCCTTCATTAACTACAATTCCTACAAATCCTTTAACTGCTGCAGTTTTAGGAAACGGAAATGTTGCTGCCGGAGAAGCGAATATTGATAATTTAAATGCAAGTTTATACGGGCCTTTAAATCAAATTTTAACAGCATTTGGAGCTGGAGACAGAATTAAACCTCTTTCTAAAACAGCGGCAAATCCTCTGTTGATTAAAGATGAAACGTTGCCAGATCTTAAAGTTCAGATTACGTCTGCTGCGGCTGCTTCAGGAAATGCTCAGTTGGTGGCTTTGGCTACTTATCTTGGGAATACTTACGGGCAGGCAAGACAGGCAAAAGCTGGAGATTTGGTTCCTTTAACAACAAAAGCTGAAATTGGAAAAGCTGAACCTACCGCTTTAGCTGCTCTTTCTGCAAAAGGAGTTGCTTATCCGTTTGCCGATAAATATATTTTGATTCCTTCTGAAATTGCAGATATCAATACGGCTATTGATGCTTATAATGTGACTATCAAGGCTGCAGCGGCTTCAAAAGGATATGCTTTTGTGGATGCTAATAAGAAAATGAATGAGCTTGGTTCTAAATCTGGAGTTTATTGGGATGGTGTGAAATATACGGCTAGCTTCGTAACTGGTGGTGCATTCTCTTTAGATGGAGTTCACCTTACTGGTAGAGGGTATGCGATTATTGCGAATGAATTTATAAAATCAATTAACGCGACTTATAAATCTACATTACCACAGGTAAATGCGAACAATTATTCAGGTATAAAATTCCCGTAATAATTGATAAAATAAAAACTTAGAAACCACAGGATAGATTCTTGTGGTTTTTTTTTAAATTTGCAAAATCTTTTAAAAAGTAAAAATGGCCGATCAGTTAAGTTATCTATTTTGCACAAGAACGAGTAAGGACTTGGCAGAAAAAATTGCCCATCACTATGGGAAAGAATTAGGAAAAATCAACTTTCAGACGTTCAGCGACGGTGAATTTGAACCCGTTTTAGACGAATCTGTAAGAGGTGGAAGAGTATTCCTAATCGGATCTACATTCCCTCCAGCAGACAATTTGTTAGAACTTCTTTTAATGATTGATGCTGCGAAAAGGGCTTCTGCTAAGAGCATCACAGTAGTACTTCCTTACTTCGGACTTGCAAGACAAGACAGAAAAGACAAGCCAAGAGCCCCAATCGGAGCGAAATTGGTGGCAAATCTTCTGACTGCTGCAGGTGCAACAAGAGTAATGACGATGGATCTTCACGCAGACCAAATCCAAGGATTTTTCGAAATTCCGGTAGATCATTTATATGCATCTACAATTTTCGTAGACTATATCAGAGATTTAAATCTTGAAAATCTTACCATCGCTTCTCCGGATATGGGAGGTGCAAAAAGAGCGAAAAACTATGCAGGTCACCTTGGTGCAGACGTAGTAATTGCTTATAAGGAAAGAAAAAAGGCAAACGTTGTAGAAGAGATGTTCCTTATCGGGGATGTAGTTGGAAAGAACGTGATCCTTATTGATGATATGATTGATACGGCGGGTACATTGTGCAAAGCTGCAGATATCTTAATGGAAAAAGGAGCAAAATCTGTAAGAGCAATGGCTACTCACGGAGTGCTTTCAGGGAAGGCTTACGATAATATTGAGAACTCAAAATTATTGGAAGTTATTGTAACTGACTCAATTCCTGTGAAAAATAATTTGTCATCTAAAATAAAAGTGCTATCTTGCGCCCCATTATTTGCGGACGTTATGAAGATGGTTCATGAGCATCAATCAATTAGCAGTAAATTTGTTATTTAATTGATATTTAGAAGTTTGCAAGTTTAATTTGAAACAATTTTTTAAATTTTTTATAAATGAAATCTATTACAATTCAAGGTACAAAAAGAGAAAGCGTGGGCAAAAAGTCTACAAAAGCTTTACGTGATGCTGAATTAGTTCCTTGTGTTGTTTACGGAGGTGCAGAACCATTGAACTTCTCTGCTGAAGAGAGAGCTTTCAAAGGTTTGGTATATACTCCAGAAGCACACACGGTATCTATTGAAATCGACGGACAGGTAATTCCTGCTGTTCTTCAAGATATTCAGTTCCATCCAATTACAGACAAAATTCTTCACGTTGATTTCTATCAATTAGCTGACGATAAGCCAGTTGTTATGGAAGTTCCTGTAAGAATCACTGGTCGTTCTAAAGGTGTTGTAGCTGGTGGTGTTTTACGTCAGTCTTTCAGAAAATTGAAAGTAAAAGCTATTCCTGCAAACTTGCCAGATGAGGTAGTTGTAGATGTTACTCCATTAAGAATTGGTAACAAACTTTACATCGGAGGTATCAAAACTGAAGGATATTCTTTCATGCACCCAGACAATGCAGTTGTTGTAGCTGTTAAGATGTCTAGAAATGCAATGAAAGGTGGGGCAGCAGCTCAGGATGATGAGGATGAAGATGAAGTTGCAGCTGAAGGAGAAGCTCCGGCAGCAGAAGAAACTGCAGCAGAATAAGAATTACTTATTTGAAAATATGAAACCTGTCAATTTTTTGGCAGGTTTTTTTTATGATTAAAAATTAAATATTTCACTTCAAAATAATACGAACCCTTTTATAAGTGAAACGCCTTTGTGAACCAAAAAACATAAAGTAATCAAAATCTTTGTGCTCTTAGTGTTCAAAATAACAATTTCAGTTAAAAAAAATTCATAGCTATCATTCGCTAAGTAAAACGCCCTTGCGAACGTAAATATTCACAATAAAATTATCCATTTCTAGCAACCTTTAGCGTTAAATATATAAAGTATATTTCACATCGAATCTTTCTATCAACTTACAACAAGCAACTCTCAACTACAATCCGAAAAAAAGCCGTAAATTTGAAGTGTTCTAAATAAGAGCGTTTTAATTTAAAATTGTAATAAATGTTTGACATTCAGGAAATCAGAAGTCAGTTTTCTATATTAGATCAGAAGGTGAATGGTAAGCCGTTGGTTTATCTAGACAATGCAGCAACATCTCAAAAACCGAACTCCGTTTTAGAAGTTTGGAATCAATATTATACAGAGCTTAACGCCAACGTACATAGAGGAATTCATACTTTGAGCCAATTAGCAACCGAAGAAATGGAATTTTCAAGAAGAAAGATTCAGAAATTCATTAATGCTAAACATGATTTCGAAGTCATTTTTACGAAAGGAACAACAGAAGGATTAAACCTCATCGCTTATATTTTAACGCAGAAATTAAAAAAAGACGATGAAATCATCATTTCTTACCTTGAACATCACTCGAATATTGTTCCGTGGCAAATGCTTTGTGAAAGAACGGGCGCGAAACTAAGAGTAATCCCAATCGATGAAAACGGAATTCTTAAATTAGATAAATTTGATGAATTTTTAAGCGAAAAAACAAAAGTTGTTTCTGTTAATCAGGTTTCAAATGCTTTGGGAATTGTGAATCCAATTGAGGAAATTATTGCAAAAGCAAGAAAAAATACAAATGCATATATCGTTATCGATGGCGCACAATCTGCCCCTCACTTTACGATTGATGTTCAAAAAATGGATTGCGATTTCTTTGTGTTTTCAGGTCATAAAATGTACGCTCCAATGGGAACCGGGATTTTATATGGAAAACAGGGGATTCTTGAAGATTTGCCGCCTTTCCATGGAGGAGGAGAGATGATTGCAACGTGCTCTTTTGATGGAACAACGTATGCAGGACTTCCTTTCAAATTTGAAGCAGGAACACCAAATGTAGGTGGAAATATTGCTTTAGGAGCTGCGATTGATTTCATTCAGAAAGTAGGGCAGGAAAATATTCAAAATCATGAAAATGCTTTATTGGAATATGCCCAAAGACAACTTTTAGAAATTGAAGGAATTAAAATCTACGGTGAAAAAGCCAATAGAACAGGTGTTGTTTCTTTTAATCTTGAAGGCATCGGAATTGCTTCTGATGTCGGAATGATTCTAGATAAATTAGGCATCGCCGTAAGAACGGGGCATCATTGCACGCAGCCGATTATGGATTTCTTCAATATTGCAGGAACGGTAAGAGCAAGTTTTGCGGTTTATAATACTTTCAATGAAATTGATTTGCTGGTGGAAGGTGTGAAAAAAGCTCAGAAAATGTTATCATAAAACAATGATTATATAAATTAAACTCCTGATATTTAGGAGTTTTTTGTTTTAATATGTTGTTTAGATTGATTTTAAATAATAGATATTAACAATGAATCAAATTTGAAAATTCTTTCTCTGTAGTTGTAAGACTTGATTTAATTTTGTCTGGTCTAAATATAACACATGGAATTAATTGAAAAACTAAACTGGAGATTTGCCACCAAAGCAATGAACGGTCAAAAAGTACCACAGGAAAAAGTGGATAAAATATTGGAAGCGGCAAGATTAGCGCCTACTTCAAGCGGTCTTCAACCTTTCGAGATCATCGTGGTGACGAATCAGGAGATCAAAGAACAGATTAGACCTCACGCTTGGAATCAGCCACAAATCACGGATTGCTCACATCTTTTGGTTTTTGCCGCCTGGGATAATTATACGGAAGAAAGAATCAACAAAATGTTTGATTTAACCAATGATATCAGAGGTTTCAAAAATGAAGGCTGGGAAAATTACAGACAAATGTTATTGGGAATGTATCCTCAAAGATCGGCTGAAGAAAACTTCACACACGCGGCAAAACAAGCGTATATCGGATTTGGAGCGGCAATTATCGCAGCAGCTTTCGAAGAGGTAGATACAACGCCAATGGAAGGATTCGTACCTGAAGAAGTGGATGTTATTTTAAACTTAAAAGAAAAAGGTCTGAAAAGTGTTCTGTTGTTACCAATTGGTTACAGAGATGTTTCGAATGACTGGTTGGTTAACCTTACGAAAGTGAGAAAACCAAAAGAAGATTTCATTACTGAAATCAACTAATTATTAATTATTTTACTCATAAAAATACCCTTTCAAAACTAATTGAAAGGGTGTTTTGTTTATTTTTCTCGATCTATTTTTTCAGGATTTTGCCTTGTATCAAAAACGTCGGCAATTCTGATGTAACCATTTTCTTCATCAATAGAATAAATGATCTTATAATTAGATTCAACAATATAATGATATTCAACCTCTCGATTTTCTAAAAGAAATTCTCTTTGACCAATTTTAGGATTATAAATTAATTGATCCGGAGCTAAAAGAATCTTGGTGACAATTTTTAATGCAACTCGATAACTTTTAGAACTTTGTTGATAATAATTAAAGATATCATCAATTTGTTTTTCAGAAAATTCCGACCAAATAACTTTATATTTCACTCTTAATATTTTGAAAGAAGATCGGAAGTTGTTTTAAATTTTTTATTTTTAAAATCATTTTCCGATTGTGAAATTCTGGTATTCAGTTCTTCGACTGACAATGGTTGCAGCGTATTTACTGCTTCAAGATTTTTAGCATTCTTGAGGAGTTTTTCAAACTGAGCAATAACCTCCTCACTTTGCAATTTAAGGAAATCCTGTATGAATTCTAATTTTCTAGTTTGAATATCCATTTTAGAAATATTTGATAATCAAAATTATAAAAAATATTTTAAATACAACCACCCTTTCAATTACTGAAAGGGTGGTTGTATTTTATGTAAGCAGAAAAATCTGCGTAATCTGCAAAATCTGCGAGAATTAAATCTGCGTATTCGGCTTCCAATCCACCACCGCTCTGATAAACGCTTCTGCATTTTCCAAAGGAATATTCGGTAAAATTCCGTGTCCTAAATTCGCAATATATCGGTCTTTTCCAAAACGGTTAATCATTTCAGTTACCATTTTTTTGATCGTTTCAGGTGTAGAATGTAATCTTGCAGGATCAAAATTCCCCTGAATGGTCATCGTATGATTCGTCAGTGTTCTTGCAAATTCTGGTTTAATCGTCCAGTCAACACCTAAAGCTGAAACCGGAGATTGTACCATATCTTCCAAAGCAAACCAACATCCTTTTCCAAAAACAACAACGTGCGTCAACGGGCTTAAAGCTTCAACAATTTGATTGATGTATTTCCAAGAGAATTCCTGATAATCAGCCGGAGAAAGCATTCCGCCCCAAGAATCAAAAACCTGAACGGCAGAAACGCCTTTTTCAACTTTTCTCCTCAAATAAGCAATTGTAGTATCTGTAATTTTCTGAAGTAATAAATGTGCCGCTTCCGGTTGTTGGAAACAGAAAGATTTAGCAATATCAAAAGCTTTACTTCCTTTTCCTTCTACGCAATAGCAAAGAATCGTCCAAGGTGAACCTGCAAAACCGATCAATGGAATTTCGTTGTCTAATTTCTGTAAAGTCAGTTCAATCGCGTCAAAAACGTAGCCTAAAGTATCATTCACATCCGGAACTGCAACATTTTGCACATCTTCCATCGTTCTGATCGGATTATCCAACCAAGGACCCACGTTTTCCTTCATCTTGAAATCAATCCCCATCGCTTGCGGAACTACCAAAATATCAGAGAACAAAATCGCAGCATCCAAAGGGTATCTTCTGATGGGTTGTACCGTGATTTCGGAAGCCAATTCCGGAGTCTGACATCTTGTGAAGAAATCATATTTATCGCGTAGCGCAATGAATTCCGGCAAATATCTTCCGGCTTGTCTCATCATCCAAACGGGTGGTCTTTCTACGGTTTCTCCGCGAAGTGCTTTTAAATACAGGTCGTTTTTAATCATAATTTATTAGACTAATATTGCCAAGAATGACAATTAAAATATATCAATTTTTGTTTACAATTTCCCTTTTTATCAGATCCAGAACGGAAGCCAAATTGTTTCCTTCTGAAGTAAAAACAGGTTTTGAAGTATGCTTTCTCAACTCTCGGGAAGTAGTTTCGCCAATCGAAAAAAGCATCATATCCTGTAGGGAATTTTGTTTTGCAAAACTACGAACTCCGCTCGGACTAAAAAATACAGCAGCATGATATTTTTCAGTTATTATAGGATTGGTTTCTTCGGTATTATAAACGGTAACTTTTTTATATTGAATGTTTTGCAGTGGAAGGTCATTATCCAGTACGTTAATCGCTAAGTTTCCGCAAAAGTGAATAAAGCTTTCGTGCTGGCAGTTTCCGATGATAAATTTCGAAAGTGTTTCCGCGTTTTTTAATACTTTAAAAGTTCCGAAGCCGTGCTTTCTCAGTTCGCGTTTTGTTTTTTCACCAACACAGTAGATTTTATTATAATTTTTTGCCGTAAAATCTTCATTGGGTTGAAATCCGTTTTTGAAAAAAGAAATAATTCCATTCACGCTGGTGAAGATCAGAGAATGGTTCTTCAGATCAAATGAATCCACTTGCATAGGAGTGGTTTTAATTACCTCAACACAATCAACCGAAACCTCTTCTCCCAAAGATTTAGAGATAACAGCTGGGTCTATATTTTTGGTAAATAAAATCTTCATTATGGTTTGTCTTTTAAATGTAAATCGGAGACTAAAAGTCTTACTTTATTCATAAAATCTTTTCCCGGATCTTCTTTTATGGTGAAATAATTAGGATCTGTCTCTTTCCAAAGCTTGGAATTTCTGAAAGCTCCGTATTCCGAATGCCCGATGAGATATTCTATATTATATTTCTTGGTTAAATATCTTACCAATTGCGCATTGGCGGTAATTTGCTGTTCGGTGAGCGGTTGTTTTTTACTTCCGATGTTTTCAATCCCGATAGCGCAATAATTTAAACCAATGGTATGTCTCGCAAACATGTTGGGTTCCATCAGCTGATAAATCGTACCGTCTCTGTCGATAATATATTGTGAGGAAACATTCAGCGTACTTTGTCTTTTCAAAGTATTTCTAGCGCTTTCCAGATGGGTTTTATTAAAATACTTAAAATTGGTTTCCACCGTTCCGCCCGCTGTGTAATGAAGAACGATCATTTTTGGCGAAATGGTTGCTGTATTTTGGGTAACATTATAATGAGATTTAAGATAATCGATGCTTAAATTTACCCTTTCGGAAGAATAATTTATTGGCTTTTTAATAATTTCGGGATCACCTTTTTGAGCGTATGTAAAACCTACGATCGATAAAAATAAAAAGCAAATAATATTCTTCATAAACTTATTAACTTATTTAGGATATTGATAATGCCCGGTAATAGTGAATTTAAAAAGGCAATCTTCAATCACCTGTCCGGCGCCGATATTATGTACAATTAAATATCTTTTCCCGTCTGCCGATTTTTTATTCACCACAATTCCGATGTGGGTTAAATTTCCGGGTAAAAGCCAGGTTACAATGTCTCCCGGAACATAAAGTTCAGGGTTGGTTTCTATTGACTTTGATTTTCCAAATTTAGCAAAGAAAATTCTCAAATTCGGAACTCGGCGATGATCGATGTTCGTATCCGGCTTTTTCAGTCCCCAGGTTTTCGGATAGGCTGAAAAATTTTTCGCCATATCTTCATGCACTTCCTTCTGAAGATCAATTCCTAATTTTCGATATGCCCGAATCACAACATCGGTGCAAACGCCTTTATCTTTCGGAACATCTCCGTTCGGATAATTAATGACGAAATAAGCAGGATCGTATGAAACCTTGTCTTTTGTTAAGCTTAACGCTGCGGCAGACAATTTCTGAGCAAACTGATTTTGCGCTTTAGCAGTAAAAGCACAATATATAATGATAAGAATAGTGAAATACTTTCTCATTATGCACGAAATTTTAGGATTAATTAAATCTGGCTTTTAATCTCAGCCATTAATTCTTTCCCGCCATTTTCAAGAACAATTTTTGCAAACTTTTTCCCGAAATTTTCTTCTTCATTATAAACGAAACTTTCATCAGTCGCGATGCAGTTTTTACCGTCTAATGAGCAAAGTGCCGCCTTGAAGCGAATCTGATCTTCAAAGATCTCAGCAAAAGCCCCAATCGGTGCTGTACAACCGCCTTCCAGCGTATTCAGGAAATTTCTTTCCATTTCTACGCAGATTTGGGTTGGTTGATGATTGATTGAGCTAAGGATCTCGTTGATTTCAGGTTTGTCTGAATGTCCTGCAACTGCGATTACTCCTTGTGAAGGCGCCGGAATTAAAAACGGAAGCATCTCATGATCAATGTCCATTTTCATTCTTTTAATACCCGCCAAAGATAAGATGGTTGCATCAAAATCGCCATCTTCAAGCTTCTGAAGACGCGTCTGTATATTTCCACGGATATCAGAAAATTCAGCATTCGGAAAATTCTTTAGCCAAAACGCCCTTCTTCTCAAGCTGCTTGTTGCCAGTTTAAGCTCGTGGAATTCTTTATTTTTTGCAGATTCTTTTCTGATGAGAACATCCTGAGGGAAATCTCTTTCCAGATAAGCAATCAGTTCTATTTTTTCGGGAAGTACGGTAGGTACGTCTTTTAGAGAATGCACAGCAATGTCGATCTCGTCATTCAGTAATGCGATATCAAGATCTCTTGTGAAAACTCCCGTGATTCCTAAAGAGTAAAGCGGCTGAGTAAGATTTTTATCACCCGAAGATACAATAGGAACAATTTCCGTTAAATAATTATTATTTTGAAGATGCCTCGCAACTTCTCTCGCCTGCCAAAGGGCAAGTGCGGAATTTCTGGTTCCGATTCTAATGCTTTTCATTGAATTCGTTGTTTGGTTGTTCAACTAATATTTCGTGCATTAATTTACTAATTTCTTCGGCTTTTAACGGATTATCTATTATATATTTTGCAAAACGGTTGGTGATTTTCTGAATCATTTTGTCGGAAAGTTCCATATCCGTGATGTTTATGTATTTATTTTTTCTGTAAAAATTGTGCATTTCATTGCGTTCCATATTCTTTAAAACCGCTTTGAAATGATGAATATTTGGTGCCAGCTTTCTTTTTTTCTCCCATTCCAGAAAGTCTTTCGTCATTTCCTTAATGATCTTCTCTGCTTTCGGAATTTCTTTTTCTCTTTGCTGAATGGTTTCCTGAATTTGTTTTGAAAGTTCATCAACATCAATCAAGGTTACATTTTCATTTTCCGTCACATTTTTTTCAACGTTATTCGGAATAGAAAGATCGATTACCAAAGTTTCTTTTCCGTTCGGGAAGTGAGATTTGTTAACAATCGGGTGTTTAGCTCCGGTGGCAACAATCAGAATATCGGTGCTTTTTAATTCCTGATCAAAATCTGCATAATTAATATTCGGAATATTATACTTTTCAGAAATCTTCGCCGCCGTCTCCTGAGTTCTGTTGGCAATTTTTATTTTTGGCTGATAAACATGTTTTACCAAATTCTCCACCGTATTTTGCCCAATTTCTCCAACACCTAATAAAAGGATGTTTTTCTCGGCAATTCTTTTCTGGCTGTTTAAAATATAATGAACGGCCGCGTAAGAAACAGAAGCTGCACCGTTGGAAATTCCCGTTTCGTTTTTTATTCTTTTCGAGATCTGAATGGCAGAATTGATGGATCTTTCCAAATAAGGATTAGAATTTTTTCTTTCCTTTTTGAATCGAGCGTATGCTTTTTTTATTTGTCCGATAATTTCGAAATCTCCAATAATCTGGCTTTCCAGACCTGCCGCCACTCTGAATAGATGCGTCAACGCTTCTTCTTTGGTCAAAATATTGGCAAACTGTAAAAAATCCATCAGATTTACGCCAATAGTTTTACAATATTCTTCGGCAACCAAAAGGTAATTGGAAGTAGTGGTATAAATTTCGGTTCTGTTACATGTGGAAACCACAAATGCGTCCCCTAAATCTTCATTATGAATTCGGGTAACAAAGTTTTTGATGTTTTCATCAAAGAAAGCAAATTTACCTCTCGTTTCTACATCAGCTTTTTCGTAGCTAATAGAAAGTACGGCAAAATTCGACGTTTGATGTATGTTGGAATACTGTAACATAAGCGGGGCAAATTTACATCTTTTTTAATAAATTATTTTCTGATACTGTATATGATAATTATCGTAAAAAACTATTTTGGGATGGTTCTAAATAGCGGAATAGGCAATTTCATTTTTGATATTTAAACATCACAGTTTTTATTAGTTTTTGTTGAAAATTTTAAGGATAAAGGCGTTATCTTATCATTTAATTTACCTGCTTTTTAGCAGATTTAATTCTCTACAGGGCGAATGTTAAATTTAGTTTAAATCAAAGTTCGTAAATATCTAAAGTAAAAGTTAATAGAATATTAGAAATTTTAATAAAATTTTAACCAAATTATATGCTTGTGGAATTTCTTTAGTAGCCTTAAATTTATATCTTTGTAAATCTTTAAAAAATCAGAAGGAAAATATGAGTTTATTCGATATGTTTACGCAAGAAATTGCGATAGACCTTGGTACTGCCAACACCCTAATTATCCATAATAATAAAATTGTTATAGATCAGCCGTCAATTGTTGCAATTGAGCGTTCTACGGGTAGGCCGATTGCCGTCGGGGAGCAGGCGAAGCATATGCAGGGTAAAACTCACGAGGATATTAAAACGATTCGCCCGTTGAAAGATGGGGTAATTGCAGATTTCCATGCTTCTGAGCACATGATTAAAGAATTTATCAAAAAAATTCCTGGAATTAAAGGTAAATTTATTCAACCTGCGTTGAGAATTGTTATCTGTATTCCTTCTGGTATCACTGAGGTTGAAAAGAGAGCGGTAAGAGATTCTGCTCAAAAAGTAAACGCTAAAGAAGTACGTTTGATCTACGAACCAATGGCTGCGGCTATAGGTGTTGGTATCGACGTTCAGAAACCTGAAGGGAACATGATCATCGACATAGGTGGTGGTACTACAGAAATTGCTGTGGTAGCTTTGGGAGGTATTGTTTGTGACAAATCTGTGAAAATTGCAGGTGACGTGTTTACAAATGACATCGCTTATTACTTGAGAACTCATCACAACTTATACATCGGAGAAAGAACGGCTGAGAGAATTAAAATCGAAGTAGGTTCTGCTGTTGAAGATCTTGATGTAGATATCGAAGATATTCCGGTACAAGGTAGAGACCTTATCACTGGGAAGCCAAAAGAAATCATGGTCGGGTACAAAGAGATTGCAAGAGCATTAGACAAATCGATCATCAGAATTGAAGATGCGGTAATGGAAACACTTTCTCTTACGCCTCCGGAATTGGCAGCGGATATTTACAAAACAGGTATTTATCTTGCTGGTGGTGGTGCTTTATTGAGAGGTCTTGCGGATAGATTACACAAAAAAACTGGTCTTCCTGTATTTGTTGCAGAAGATCCGTTGAGAGCTGTAGTTCGCGGAACAGGTATCGCACTTAAGAATATGGATAAATTCAATTTCTTAATTAAATAATACTAACTTTTACGAATACACATCTGAATGGGATTTTTGCTGAGATTATTTTCAAAGAATGCCTTATTTGTCTTCTTTATATTCCTGCAAATTATTGCTCTTATTCTGATATTCTCTAAAAACTCTATGCAGAAATCATGGATTGCGGGCCAATCGGCTGCGGTGAATTCATGGGTTTCGGGATATATTGATGAGGGGGTTTCGTACCTTAAGCTAAAGCAGATAAACGAAGATCTTGTTGCTCAAAACAAGGATCTAATGGTGAAGCTGTACGGAAAACAAGGTGCTGCAGATCCTCAATTCAGAAAAGTTCATGATACATTAGGAGGAGGGCAAATTTATACATTTGTAGATGGAGAGATCGTTTTCAACAGTATCAATAGAAGAAACAACTATTTTACGATAAATAGAGGTAGGAGAGACGGTGTATTTCCTCAGATGGGTGTTATGGCACCACGAGGAATTGCGGGTATCGTTATTAATTCTACCGATAGCTATGCATTGGTTCAGTCGGTTTTAAGTGTAAATAAAATCAGAATTAATGCGGCGCTTAAAAACTCCGGATATTTTGGAACGTTAACCTGGAATGGAGATAATTCCAGAGTAATGCACTTGGCTGATATTCCTAAATATGTGGCTTTGAAAGTAGGAGATACCGTAGAAACAGACGGTAAATCTGCTATTTTCCCGAAAGGTTTAATGATCGGAACAATTGCTGGATATTCCGTTGATAATAAAACAGGTTTCTGGGATATTTCAGTGGAATTGAGTGAAAAAATGGGCGCTTTGAACAAGGTTTTCGTTGTTAAAAATCTTAAA
>DKLU01000425.1 GCA_002455915.1 Chryseobacterium sp. UBA6632 | reverse complement strand
AAACAAATAAAAAATTTAATTATTTACTTATAAAAAACTTAACTGATATGGATTTCATAAATAACATCAACGCACTTACGCTGGTATTTGTTTTAGTGCTTATCTTCGCCATCGCTTATCGTTTCTACGGAATTTTCATGGCAAATAAAGTATTAAAACTAAATGACAGCCATACCACTCCCGCGGTAGAATTCGCTGACGGAAAAGATTATGTGGCGACTAATAAAAATGTACTCTTTGGGCATCACTTTGCAGCTATTGCCGCAGCAGGACCTTTGGTTGGCCCTGTTTTAGCAGCCCAATTCGGTTATCTTCCGGGAGCTTTATGGATTTTAATAGGCTGTGTTTTGGGAGGTGGTGTACATGATATGGTTGTTCTCTTCGCTTCGGTTCGTCATAAAGGACAAAGTCTAGCAACCATTGCTTCCAAAGAAATCGGGAAAACAACGGGAACAGTGGCTGGTTTTGCCATTTTATTTATCCTCATTCTTACCCTTGCCGGATTGTCTCTTGCTTGCATTAATGCGATGCACGAGGCTTCTTGGTCATTATTTACCGTTGTGATTACAATGCCGATTGCCATTATTATGGGACTGATCATGCGTTACAGAAAAAATTCAGTGACTTTTGCGAGTATTTTGGGCGGAATTCTATTAATCGCAGGAATTATCGGTGGACATAATCTGATGCAGAATGAAACCATGAACAATCTGTTTTCGTGGGATATTACAACGATTTCCATTGCCATTCCTTTGTATGGATTTTTGGCTTCAGTTTTACCGGTTTGGTTGCTTTTGGTTCCGAGAGATTATCTTTCAACTTATCTAAAAATCGGAACTATTATTATGTTGGCGATTGGAGTTATCGTGATTCATCCAACGGTTCAAATGCCGGCTTTAACACAATTTGTAAACGGTGGCGGTCCGGTCATCGGCGGTCCGGTTTTACCTTTTATATTTATTGTAATTGCCTGTGGAGCGATTTCTGGATTTCATGCGGTTATTGCGACAGGTACGACTCCAAAAATGCTGAACAGAGAAAGAGAAATTCTTTTTGTGGGCTACGGAGCGATGCTGGTAGAAGGTTTTGTAGCTTTAATGGCTTTGATTGCGGCTTGTACCTTAATGCCGGGTGATTATTTTGCCATCAATACGCCGAAAGATTCTTATGATGCTTTTCTTGCTGCTCATCCATCTTTGCATGGTGTTGATATAGATTATTTTTCTCAAAAGATCGGCATTGACCTTCACGGAAGAACGGGCGGAGCCGTTTCCTTAGCTGTGGGGATGGCTCATATTTTCAATAAAATCCCATATATGGATCAGTTGATGGCGTATTGGTATAACTTCGCAATCATGTTTGAAGCGGTGTTTATTCTTACAGCCATTGATGCCGGAACGAGAGTCGGAAGATTTTTCCTTCAGGAAATGTTAGGTTCCGTTATTCCAAAATTTAATGATAAAAACTGGATGCCTGGAATTATCATCAGCAGTCTCCTTTTCACTTTTGCCTGGGGATATTTGGTTTTTACAGGAAATGTAAGCAGCATCTGGCCATTATTCGGAATCAGTAATCAACTGTTGGCAGCGTGCGGACTGATTGTCTGTACCACCATGCTGATTCGTTTGAATAGAGGAAAATACGCCTTATGTTCAGCCATTCCAGGGATTTTTATGGCAATCATTACTTTTTGGGCAGGTTACATTCAGGTGATGACGATTTACATTCCGAAAGAACAATATTTATTGGCAACATTAGCCGTTGTTGCAATGGTTTTAATGCTCATCGTCTTCATCGGAGCTTTTAGAAAATGGTATCAGCTTTTAAAAATTGATAAAACAGAGATTGATTTCTACGGAGAATCGGTGAAAGAACTTGTCGAGAGATAATTTTAAAATGAATAGTGAATCTGCTTCGCAGTCAATTGTTAATTTTTTTAATTAAAATTATTCTCAATCCTATAAAATTCACTGCGAAGCATATTGACTATTCACCACTCACCTTTTAGTTCATCGGTTCCTCATACAATTGGCTTCCCCAAAACTGAATATCCCTTTCCGGTAAATTGGAATGGAAATAAATCTCTTTCATTTCTTCAATGATTTTTGTCACAGCCTCCGGATCAGTAGTCCGGATTCTTGTTTCGTGATTATCTTTTACACCACTTCCTGTAAAATTGAGTGAGCCGAGATATGCAATTTCATCATCAATAATATAAATTTTACTATGAATGAAAGTTTTATTAGTAGAATTTCCGCTGTTGGGTGAAACAAAAACCTTGAAAGGAAAAAGCTGTTTATAGGTATAATGATACACTTTTGTTCTTTTAATTTTTTTAACGACAGAATCTCTGATCAGAAATAGTAAAATAACAACTGTAAAACCATAAGCGAACTTAAAATTGTTTAAAAGATACATCAAAGGCAGCAAAACTACGCCTAAACCAATCATGGCAAAAAGCAATGTTCCGGATAAACTTTTAAGATTGTCTCTTGTTTCTTTTGCCTTTTCGTCGGTATGTTTATGTTGAATGATTAACTTGTGAATATTCTTGTCATAACCGTAAAAATCTTCGATTTCATCGCTGGTTATTAATCTGATTTTAATTCCTCTTGAATGAAGATGAATCAATTCTTTAATCAAAAAAGGAGAAAGATAGGGCGAAACAATTTTCACATTTTTTTGTGCATTTCTGATGTCCTGCATCATTTTCCCACCGGCACCTTTTCCTATATAAATATCGCAAACTGCATTGTTGTAAAACA
Organism: Chryseobacterium sp. UBA6632; assembly: GCA_002455915.1. Lineage (GTDB taxonomy): Bacteria > Bacteroidota > Bacteroidia > Flavobacteriales > Weeksellaceae > Chryseobacterium. Next base: position 6,355 of record DKLU01000425.1, on the reverse strand, counting down.
TACCCATCGTTCGAAATCAATTTTATTTTCACATCAAAGAAATAAAAATAAAAAAACTTTGCAAAATTATTGGGCTGGAAGTTAGAAGAAGGAAGCTGGAGGTTTAAAAATGATATGCACATTTTTTGACATCAAACTTCCTTCTTCCAACCTCCAGCAATTCGACATTTACTTTTTCAGCTTCTCAATTCTTTTGATTTCGTTGAGCAATAACGGAAATGCAGGATGCGCCATTCCACCGTGATCGAAGCCCTGAAGTTCATATAAAGTCGTTTCTTTATGACCTTTCAGTTTCATCATTCGTGCCATGTAAGCGTTTTCTTCGTATCTCCCCAACAATTCTTTTTCGCGATCGCCTGTGATTAACAATAAAGGTGGGGCATCGGCTCTGATAAAATGAAGCGGTGCAAAATCATCAATTCTAGAATCCAATTCATCAATTCCTTTTTCTTTTCTTGCTGTAAAATGTGAAATCATCTGTCCGCTGAAAGGGATAATTCCCGCAAATTTATTCGCATCAATTCCGTATTTGTTTAAATACATTTTGTTTAAACCAACCATTATTGCCAAATATCCTCCCGCCGAATGTCCGGAAATAAAGATCTTGTTTTCGTCACCTCCATAATTTTTAATATTCTTAAAAACCCAAGCTGAAGCAGCGGCTGCATCTTCAATATATTTAGGAGCATTTACTTTTGGAGAAAGTCTGTAATTCACACCAATAACAGCAACTCCTTTATTCTTTAATTCTTCTGGAATTTCTTTTTGTCCACCTGTTAATCCTCCGCCATGAAACCAAATTACAGTCGGGAAGTTTTTAATATTTTTCGGAATGTAAATATCTAAAACACATCTTTCATTGATATAAGCATCCGATTTATTGGTTTGTTCATCATAGTAATGAATATTATTCTCTAAACGATATTCCTGAGAAAATACAGGAATAGAAAATATAGTTACAATGAAAATGATCAAAATTTTACGCATCATAAAAACTTTTTAAAGCCTAAATATACGAATTTCACATTGTCTCATTTTGAGAAATAATTAAATTTTATCTAATTCAGAATTTGAATTATTTAATTTTTTAATGAAATCAAATACTTCACCAATAATTATTAATTTAAATTAAAATACATTAATTAATTATTTAATATTCAACCATATCTATTTATATTTACACAATAAAACATAAACACAATGATAAAACTTAATTTACTTGAAGAGACTCGCTTTGAAAAACTTCCGGTAAGCGTTTTCGAAAATAATAAAATCGCATCCATTACTATTGCACACAGAATTGCTGACATTATCAAAAAAAAGCAATCTGAAAATACTTTTGCCATCTTAGGATTGGCAACCGGAGCAACGCCCGTTTCAGTTTATGCCGAATTAGTAAGACTTCACAACGAGGAAGGCTTAAGTTTTAAAAATGTGATTACTTTTAATCTGGATGAATATTATCCGATGCAGCCGAACGCCGTTCAAAGTTATGTCACTTTTATGAATGAAAATCTTTTCAATCATATTAATATTGAAAGAGAAAATATTCATATTCCGGATGGCACCTTAACATTAGAAGAAATTCCATCTTTTTGCCTTGAATACGAAAAGAAAATTGAACGTTTAGGCGGTTTGGATATTCAGATTTTAGGAATCGGAAGGACAGGACATATCGGTTTTAATGAACCTGGATCTGCGCCCAATTCAGGAACGCGATTAGTAACGTTGGATGATCTGACAATAAGAGATGCCGCGAAAGATTTCGGTGGAAAAAGCTTTGTTCCCACAAAAGCAATTACGATGGGAATCGGAACTATTTTTAAGGCTAAAGAAATTATTCTCATGGCTTGGAGTCGTAAAAAAGCTTCCATCATCAAAAAAGCCGTGGAAGGAAATATTTCGGGTGAAGTTCCTGCAACGTATCTTCAGCTTTCCAATAATGTAGAATTTATTTTGGATCAGGATGCCGCTTCGGAGCTTACACGATTTGATACCCCGTGGCTGGTAAAAGATTGTATCTGGACGGATGATCTGATTCACAAAGCGGTTATTTGGTTAGCCAATACATTAGAAAAACCTATTTTGAAACTGACTGAAGACGATTACAACAACAATGGAATGGCACAGTTGGCGACTGAAAAAGGCCCTGTTTATAATATCAATATTCAAATTTTTAATAAACTTCAACATACCATTACCGGTTGGCCCGGCGGAAAACCGAACGCCGATGATTCTCAACGACCGGAAAGAGCCGAACCTGCGAAGAAAAGAGTAATTATATTTTCACCTCATCCCGATGATGATGTGATCTCGATGGGCGGAACATTTATACGTTTGGTCGATCAAAAACATGATGTGCATGTAGCTTATCAAACGTCTGGAAATACTGCAGTTTGGGATGATGATGTTCTTCGCTTTGTTGAATTCAATATCGATTTCACTGAAAAAATGGGAATTGATAATGCTAAACTGAAAACGCTTTATCAGGATATGCGGACTTTTTTCAGTAAAAAGCAACCCAATGAAACAGATACTCCCGAAATTCAAACCATTAAAGGATTAATTCGGAAAGGAGAAGCTATTGCCGGAGCGAGATATTGCGGTTTGGATGATGAACACATTCATTTTCAGTCGTTACCGTTTTATGAAATTCGGAAATATCAAAAAAATTCAGATACTCAGAAAGACGTTGAATTAACAATGGATTTGATGAAGAAAATTAAACCTCATCAGGTTTTTGCGGCAGGAGATTTTGAAGATCCGCACGGAACGCATCTGGTTTGTTTTAATATTATTCTGGAAGCGTTAAAAGAATTACGAAAAACCGAAGACTGGGCAAAAGATTGCTGGTTGTGGATGTATCGCGGCGCATGGCATGAATTTGAAACTCATGAAATTGAAATGGCAGTTCCGATAAGTCCACAAGAATTGGAACGTAAAAAACAGGCCATTTTTAAACATCAAAGTCAGAAAGATAAAGCCGTTTTTCCGGGAGATGATTCCAGAGAATTTTGGCAGCGCGCTGAAGACAGGAATCGGGAAACAGCGAAAGCTTATGATAAACTTGGTCTGGCAGAATATGAAGCAATGGAAGCCTTTGTACGTTGGAAGTTTTAATGATGACTTTATAACAATTTTTAATTTTTTTTAGCCTGTTTCTTTTTTTGGAAGCAGGCTTTTATTTTAATCCTAGAATTTATTTAATTATAAAAGTAGATCCCGCATAAAAACGGATCAGTTTCAAAACTTGAGGACTATTAGATTTTTATCCATACAATTTGGTCATCCCCGTAGGGATCTAAGCATCTTATTAGAAAATAAAACAATTCTTTATTTTTTTTAACGCTATCGATCGCTAAAGCTTTCAATCTCATTTTAAATATTTTCGGACGCAATGGCGTTTTACTCAGCAAATGATAGCAATATTTAACTGGCTTAACTATAAAATTGAGAATCTTTAACTTTGAACACAGAGCCCATAAAGTTTTTTTGACTATCAATTGTTCTAAGTCTCACAAAGCCGTTTCACTTATAAAAGACTACACTATTTTTATCAACCATATTTCATTTTCCTCTACAAAAAACAAAACGAATTCAAATAAATTTGAATCCGTTCCGAAGAAATTTTTTAAACATGTTTAAAAATTAAAGTTCAGTCTTGAAAAGACATATCTTCCGTTTTGTCCAAACTGCGATGTAGAACGCGAATAGATAAACTGATCGTTATTTGTAGAAGCCGGTAAATTTTTCGTTGGATAAATATCAAATAGATTATTAACCCCAAGCGTAAGACCAACATTTTTTGTAAACTGATAAGCTACAGAAACATCTGTAATGATTTTTGCAGTAATCTGCTGATGCTCATTAGCTCCGATAATTCCGTCTCCGTTTACATCAATAATATCTGCCCCAGTCACTTTTCCGAAATAAGTGTTTCTCAGATAAAAAGTAGCACCTCTCCAAGCTAGATTATGAGATAAACTCGCTTTTACACGCGGAACCGCTTCTTCTAGATACACTCTTGATTTTTCAGAGAAGAATGTGCTCTCCAAATTTGAAGACTGCAATAATCCCGAAGAATGAATGCCTCCTACTCTTCTGGTCTGGTTTAAATTAATCGCAAAACTATTATCCAATTTAACTCCTGAAAACCGTGTATTATGAGCTATGACAACATCTAAACCTTTTGTCTCAGTATCAATCGCATTTGCAAAAAATTGTCCTGCATTTACGCCAGCTGCATCAAAAGCCTCCTGAGCTGCTGTAGGAACATTCGCTCTGGTAAACTGATCGGTAAGAATTACTCTGTCATTAATTCTGGTAAAATATCCATCTGCCGTTACTGTAATGCTTGCGGCTGGAATTCTATAGGTTAATCCTGCACTTACAGATTTTGATGTTTCCTGTTTTAATTTAGGAATTCCCAATAATCCTGCAATTTTTGAATCATTGCTAAAAGTCCCAACTTCCAATAACTGATTATTGGTAAATAACGTAGAAGTTACATTATAATAAATCTGGTGAATAGAAGGCGCTCTAAAACCTGTAGAGCCCGCAAATCTGAAATTTAAATTATCTGCTAATTTAATTCTGGAAGCTAATTTATAATTAAATGTAGACCCGAAATCTGAATAATGTTCATATCTGGCTGCAGCATCTACCAACAGCCAATCGGTAAAGTTTAATTCAACATCAGCATATCCTGCAACGGATTGTCTGTTTTTGTTCACTGCATTTTCGGGTCTGAAACCTGCAAAAACCTGAGAGCTCCCCGCTAAAACATTTCCGAAGAAATCTGTTGGTCTTGTCCCGGCTGTACCGTCCCAAATATTTCCGTTGACATCATAGGTTGAATACGAAGATTCTTCACCCGCTGTAATTTTAAAATTTTCATAACGGTGCTCGGCTCCGAATGCTACGTTAATTCCGCTCCAAACATCGTATTTTTTGGAGAAATCTAAATTAATGGTATTTTGAGAAAAACGTAAACCTCCTGCATCAAATTCATTCGGAGAATTAAACCTCAACGAAGTATTTCCTGTATTTTGTATATTATAATCAAAAGAGTTTTGTCCGAATGTATTGCTGAAATCTATATTCCAACCATTCCAATCCCCTTTAATTCCTGCAGACAGCGATAAATCCTGAATATCTGTTCCGATTTGCGGTAAATATCCGTTGATATACTGCCCTGTAAACGTTCGGCTTTGATTGGGCCTTCTGTAAAAACCACCCGAAGTTCCGCTTCTGAAGCTGTATCCTCCAAAAGTATATACTTTCCAATTATCATTAATTGGAATTTCAATATTGGCAAAAAGCTGATGGTTGTTCAGTTTAGACTGCCCCACCTGCATGTTGAAATCTTTCCTTGTTAATCCTCTGGCGTCTAATTCCTGATTCGTTACATCCTGCGTTAAAAGTCCCTGTAAAGCAGAAATAGTACTCGCTCCCTGAATCTGACTTTGAAAAGCTGAAGAAAAATAATCTACTCCCTGAGCATATTGATGAATATAATTGACCAATTGCGAAGAATTGGGAGTGGTATTGATGTTGGTAAACAAGGAAGAAAGATTTACACCATCATTTAAAGCTCGTTTTTCAATAGCATTATAAGCATTGAAAATAGTTCCGCTTTCTGTCCCTGCTCTATAGGTTGGATTTCTGAATTGAGACGTCCAGGTAATATTATAAAAACCACCTTTTTTCCCTATTTTATTTCCGTAATTTAAATCAACCTGAATATTTTGCCCATCAAAATCTCCCGTGTGATCATTCGCTGTCGGCGTAAGATTTCCACCATAAGAAACCTGACCTGCCAGTTTTCCGGTGTCTCTTTTCAATTCTAAATTGATCACCCCGGCGATTGCATCAGAACCATACTGAGCAGAAGCTCCATCTCTTAAAACTTCAATTCTATTCAGCGCAAAAGATGGAATCGCGTTCAAATCTGTTCCCACTGTTCCTCTTCCTGGCGAACCGTTTACATTCACTAATGCCGAAGTATGACGTCTTTTACCATTCACCAAAACCAAAACCTGATCTGGTCCCAAACCTCTTAACTGAGCAGGATCCAAATGATCTGTACCGTCTGCATTGGTCTGAATGGTTGAAGTAAACGAAGGCGCTACCGCATTTAAAATTTGAGAAATATTGGTTTGAGGTAAAACTACCGAAGATTCTTTAAGATTGAAAACATCCACAGGAACCGGGCTGTCTGTCTTAGACCTTGCCCCGCCTCGTGAACCTAAAATTACCACTTCTTCTACATTGGCCGTCTTCACCGTATCTTTTTGCACAGGTTCTTTTTCCTGAGCATAGGCATAAGTTCCTAAGAAAAATAAGACTGAAGCCG
>DKLU01000427.1:3156-5228 GCA_002455915.1 Chryseobacterium sp. UBA6632 | reverse complement strand
TATAAAAGGTTTCAGAAAGATCATTTGGGTTTAGTAGATAATTAAAATGCCAATAATTAAAAAGCATTCTGCCATTGGTTTCTCTTGGTACTCCTACACTCCATAATGTTTTCATTTCAGACCCGAAATAAAAGCTATTATTAGATTGGTAATAGTAAAAAGGTTTTTCTCCAAACCTATCTCTTGCACAGAAAAGCGTTTTTTCCTGCTTATCCCAAATTGCAAAGGCAAACATACCATCGAAATCATCAAGACATTTTTCCCTTTTATAATCGAAATTAGCCATTAAAACTTCAGTATCAGAATCTGACTTAAAGGTATATCCTTTGGTTTTCAAGAAATTTCTAATCTCAATATAGTTATATATCTCGCCATTAAAAACTATACTATATCTATCTAAATAGTGCATAGGTTGACTTCCCGCATTGGATAAATCAATAATTGATAACCTTCTGTGTCCTAATCCTACAGTTCCAGTTTCATCAATCCATTGCCCATCACCATCAGGACCTCGATGCTCAATAGCATCTGTCATTTTTTTTATTTGTTGATAAGTTAAAACATTTTTATTTTCACTTATAATTCCAGCGATTCCACACATTTTTACAGTTCGATTATTCTTTTATAAAAATTATAACTTGAGTCTTTATTTAGAAACTTATGGAGTAAATTTTTATTATGTTCTATCTCTTCAACCGTCAACGGAGTTACCCCATATTTATCAAATTCATCTAATGCATTTACTACAAAATCACTATCTACAAATCCTTGGTATATAGGATTAGTTCTATTTAAATAAATTCTTGCTCCCAAATAAAACATAAAAAATATATTTCCCATTGCCTGCTGAATATAATGATTAAAGAAAGCCACTTTAACCCCCGAAAGCTTTTCGTTATATTCTTCTCGCTTCAAGAATGTAGTAATTGGTGCAAATTTATCTTTGAAAAATTCATCTCCAAAATTAACAATACTATCGGAATATTTCTTATTACCATAACTTAAAGGAGTTATTATAAATCCATAATCATTTTTGTCTGCCCTACGGAGTGTTTCTAAAATTTCATAATGATTATTTTCAACCGATCCAGAATTTCCAACCATAATATCTCTTTTCTCTGAAGAAAGAATATTTTCAGGCAGTTTTAAAAGCTCTAAATTTAGAAATGTGAATAATACAAATTCTGATTTAGAATTAAAAACATTGTTATAAATTTCATGTTCAGACTTTAAAAATCCACAGAAATAATCCATCTTAGAATTTAAATCAAAATACTTACTATAAGATGGCATACTCAATATATTGAGTAATGTGTCTATAGGTTTGGAAGAGAATATATCTTTATATATTCTTTTAAACTTAAGAGAATGCTTATCAAAAATTTTTCCTTTATAGGCAGGATGATTATAAAGTTCACCACTCCAAAACATGAAAACAAGTTTTGCATGTTGAAAGTTTTGATTTTTATCTATATATTTATAATAGAAATTTGTTGTAAAAATCGTATTAAGATTAAAAAAGACTCGATCATATTTTTTATCCAGAAAACTAAAGTCTCCTTTAAATTTTCCAAAATAGTTAAAAGATATAAATTGAACTTTTTCTTTATTCTTAAGATAAGTATTATTATTTGTAAAGCAAATATATATATTTTTACCTTCTGCAATATTTTCGAAGTTATCATAGATGACTTCGGAATAATTTGAATCTGGTAAAAAAACTAAATTATAGGATTCCATTATTTTCATTTATTATTATAAAATCCAAAAGGATTTCAGAAAAAGACTTGATTTTCATTTTTTTTATTTTTTCATTTTTGACATGATAAATGTTTGTGCTTTTTGCATATCACTATAAAAATATTTTATGCCAAATATACTTTTTACATCAACATCAAAAACAACTTTCATCATTATTAAGCAAAAAAAAGTGCTCGACATATATGCAATAACCGTAGCAGCAGATGCTCCCCAATAGCTATAATGTGGAATCAAAATAAAATCAAAAACCAACATCATTACAAAGCTAATTGCAGAGCCTATCATATTAATATAGTTTTTGTTAAGACCAG
>DKLU01000427.1:0-3091 GCA_002455915.1 Chryseobacterium sp. UBA6632 | reverse complement strand
TTCCTTTCCAAAAATAAGATCAGAAAAGAAATATAAGAAAAACAATAGAGCTGCACCCAAAAACATAGAAACTAAAAAAGAAAGTCTTATATATGTTTTTAAAATACCTCTAGAAAAATCTATTGACTCTTTTGCCGCGATAGAAAACAAAATAGTGGATACTGCTGTCGCAAATAACCAAGTCGTCTGAGAAACCGTTACTGCTAAAGCATATACTCCTGTAACATTGCTATCAAAATATTTAAACAAGATCCAAGTATCTATCTTGTATACAAATATTTGTAAAACATTTGCCAGGTATACATAAATAATAAATTTATAGATTGTTTTAACTTCTTTTTTCCGTAGAAAAACAAATTTTGAATCTATCTCTTTCTGATTTTTATAAAAAAGAAATAAACTGCTAAAAACTTGTAATAAAGAAACTATAATTAAAAAATAAAAAATAATTTCCAGATTAAGACTTGGCAAATCAAAGAAGTAAAATGAAACATAAAATCCAAAAGTGACAAAGTTTGCTAAAAATACAAGAAGATTTATCTTATTAAACATAAATTCTCCCCTCATTAAACCAACAATGATATTATTAAGCATTGTAAAAGATAACTGTAGAAAAAATATCCAATAAAAATTCGGAATATTTAGCTTTATTAAGTCTTTCGAAATATAATTATTGACAAAGAAGAAACCGAGAACAATGAGTACAGATAGTACAAGCTGAAAGATGATAAAGTTATATAATAATTTAAATTTATCAATCTGGGCTGAGGCACTAAAATAAACAATCGCACTTGGGAGGCTAAGCCCCGCAATAATGGAAGTCATTAAAACAAGATTTTGAAAAAGAGAATAGTACCCCCAATCTGTTTGGGTTAAAATTTTCGTAAGCATAATTGTACTTAGAAAACCCAAGATGACATTTCCAACCTGAAAAAAATACGATAAAATTATTTCCGACTTAAAATTCAAAACTTTATAGTTTGATTTCCCGAATATTAAAAGCCTTCGGGATAATTAATAATTCCCGAAATTACCATTTTAGGTTATAAATTCTTTCAATAATATCTACAACTTTAAGCCCTTCCAAAGCATTGGTTGTAATTGTATTTCTACCCTTAAGAACATCCACTACATTTTCAATAATATAATGATGGTTGGCAGCAGAGCCTTTATAAGCTCCATAATCATTACCAGGATTTGTAGGAGCTAATTCAGGCATTTCGTAATCCTTCACATTACAAACTTCTACTTTATCCATATACTGCCCTCCAATTTTTACAGAACCATTTTCTGCAATAATTGTCATTGAACTTTCAAGGTTTTGATTCCACACCGAAGTTGAATAATTCAACGATCCCATTCCTCCATTTATAAAGTCAAAATTAACAAACCCTGAATCTTCAAAATCTGTAAGATTTGCATGATTAAAATCTTCAAACTTCGCTTGGATATTGGTAATATCACCAAATAACCAATACATAATATCAATAAAATGTGAGAATTGCGTAAACAAAGTCCCTCCATCTAGTGCTTTTTTACCATGCCATGAGTCTGCTTTATAATATCTGTTATCTCTATTCCAATAACAATTAAGCTGAACCATATAGATTTGACCTAATTTTCCACTTTCTACCATTTCTTTAATCCAAACAGAAGGAGGTGAATATCTATTTTGCATTACTGCAAATATCTGCTTATGTTTGTGCAAAGCTTGAAATATTAATTTTTCAGCGTCGCTTTTCGTAAGAGCCATTGGTTTTTCAACAACAACATTCTTTCCTGAATTAATTACATTATATGCCTGTTCAAAATGAAAACCATTTGGTGAAGCAATATTTACGACATCTGTTTCAATACCAGAATTCAAAAAATCATCCAGTGTAGAAAAGAAAGGTACATTATAATTATCAATTCCCAATGTTGTTTTTTCTTTAACATCAATTAAAGCTACCAATTCACATTCTTCATTTCTTGAAATCATTTCGGCGTGTCTTTTCCCAATATGACCACACCCAATGACAGCAAATTTTATTTTTTCAGACATTAGTTTATTTTTAAATTTTAGAAACTATATTATTTTCAATCTTATATTTATCTCCACTTTCTTCACATGTCGCAATTCCTTCTTCATTAAAGTTAAGGCGCTGCCCAAATTCGCTCATCCATCCAATCTGTTTTGCGGGATTCCCCACTACCAGTGCATAATCTGGCACTTCCTTAGTAACAACAGCTCCAGCACCAATAAAGGCAAATTTACCGATATTATGTCCACAAACAATTGTGGCATTAGCACCTATTGAAGCTCCTATACCAACATGTGTTTTAAGGTATTCGCTTTTTCTGTTAACAGCACTTCTTGGGTTTATCACATTGGTAAATACCATAGAAGGACCTAAAAAAACGTCATCATCACAAGTAACACCTTCATAGATAGATACATTATTTTGTACTTTAACATTTTTACCCAGAACCACTTTAGGAGATACAACAACGTTTTGACCGATATTACATTTATCTCCCAAAATACAATTGGTCATAATATGTGAAAAATGCCAAATTTTAACATCTTTTCCGATTTGACATCCGTCGTCGATTACTGCTGTTTCGTGAGCAAAATAATTCTCCATTATATTTTTATGATTTAGTTTTTATTTATTTTCTTTTTTTATCCACTCCCATACATCTTTTAAGCCTTCTTCTATTTCTATTTCGTTTTGCCATTTAAAATCTTTTTGTGCTTTATCGATATCCAAAACGTTATATTCGCAATCAAAGTTTCTAGATGACTTATGATTTAACTGAAGCTGACTTTCGGAAATACTTTCTATTTTTAACGTCATTTCTTTAATAGAAAAACCTTGTTTTGATCCCGCATTATAAAAAGAAGTGGTTCCCTCTTTATGAGGACTTTGTATTGATTTATTTATAACAGAAGCTAAATCCATAACATGAATAAAATCTCTGACCACTTTTCCTTCATTATAAAGATCAAGAGTAGTTTGATCTCTGACCGACTTAAATGCAAAGCCAATTATGCCTTGAGGTTTGATCATATTTTGATATCTACCGTATACATTAGATGGTCTAAAAA
>DKLU01000048.1 GCA_002455915.1 Chryseobacterium sp. UBA6632 | reverse complement strand
TTTCGTTGATTAAAGAAGACATTTTGTCGCCTACTTTTTTCGTGATGTAAGACGAAATTTTCTTCACTGCACCATCAGCTTGTAAATACGAACGAGAAACGTTCAACGGAATATCCGGAGAATCGATAACTCCACGAAGAAGCATTAAGAAATCTGGAACGATACCTTTCACTTCATCTGTTACAAATACCTGATTTTGATATAATTGAATTTTATCTTTTTCAATATTTAAATTGTTACTCAATTTTGGGAAGAATAAAACTCCCGTTAAATTAAACGGATAATCTACATTCAAATGAATATGGAATAAAGGCTCCTCAAACTGCATCGGGTACAATTCGTGGTAGAATTTCATATAATCATCATTCGAAAGTTCGCTTGGTGCAATCGTCCAAGCTGGAGTAGGGTTATTGATGATATTGTCAACTTCTTCCGTTTCAGCAACTGCATCTTCAGCAGCATCTTCTGGTAAAGGTAAAGTGTGCGTTTTAGTTCCGAATTTAATTGGAACTGGCATGAATTTGTTATATTTCAACAACAATTCACGGATTTTTGCTTCTTCTAAAAATTCTACAGAATCTTCTGCAATATGAAGAATAATTTCCGTTCCTCTGTCGGTTTTATCAGATGTTTCCTCTAAAGTAAATTCCGGACTTCCGTCGCAAATCCAACGAACAGCTGGCTCGTCTTTGTAAGATTTAGTTAAAATTTCAACCTTTTCAGCCACCATAAATGCAGAATAGAATCCAAGTCCAAAATGTCCGATAATTCCTGAATCTTTTGCCGTGTCTTTATATTTTTCCAAAAACTCTTCAGCCCCTGAAAAAGCCACCTGATTGATGTATTTTTCAACTTCCTCTGCCGTCATCCCGATTCCTTGGTCGATGATCGTCAGTTTTTTATTTTCTTTATCGATTTTTACTTCAAGCTGTGGATTTCCATATTCCACTTTTGCTTCGCCGATGCTTGTTAGGTGCTTTAATTTTAAAGTAGCATCCGTTGCGTTAGAGATTAATTCTCTCAAGAATATTTCGTGGTCACTGTAAAGAAATTTTTTGATAAGCGGGAAAATATTTTCCACAGATACATTAATATTTCCTTTAGTCATAATAATTTTTGTTTTTAATTTTCTATTTCTTTCTCAAAAAAAATACCGTTTGATTAAAAGTGACATTTTGACATTGTTTTGTGAAAGTTGGAAGATGGGAACTGGAGGTTTTGTTTTCGTCATCAGATTTAATTTAATTATAAATTCAGAAGTTGGTTTTAACTTTTGCGCTCTATCTTCCATCAAAGTAAGAATAATGTATCGCGAATTACTCAACGAAATACATTATTTTTAACCCTTAAATTATTTAATAATGAAGTTGAAATGTACAGTTTTTGTTCTGCTCATCATGACCTGTTTTGTGTATGGACAGAAAAAGCCGTTGGATCATTCTGTGTATGACAGTTGGCAAAACATAGGTTCAAGAAAAATCTCTAATGACGGAAAATGGATTGCCTATTCTGTGGACGTGCAGGAAGGAAATCCCAACCTTTTTTTATATTCCGTTAAAAATAAAAACTCTAAGCAGTTTCCAAGAGCAACAAAAGTGGAATTAACGAATGATTCCAGATTTGCTGTTTTTCAGATTCGTCCTTTATATAAAGATATCAAGGCGGTAAAGGATAAAAAATTAAAACAAAATAAATTAACAAAAGACAGTCTTGCAATTGTTGATTTTTCAACAGGAAAAACAGAAAAAATTCCTAATGTAAAAGGGTTTAAAATTCCTGAAAAAGGAAATTCTTATGTGGCGTATCTTCTGGAAAATGTAAAAGATAAATCTTCAGATGATGTTTCGGATAAAGAAGATGGTGACGAAAAGAAAGATGACGATAAAAATGCAAAGCCTTTGCAATTGGTAGTTCGAAATCTTCTGGACGGGAAAAGCACGATGTATGAGAATGTATCTCGTTATGAATTTAGTAAAAATGGAAAACAACTTGTTTTTGTAACTAAAAAACCTGAAGAAAAGCCAAGCAAGGATAAAAAAGAAAAGAAAGATTCTTTGGATGATAAATCTGTGGCTAAAAAAGATACAGATAAATCTAAACCTAAAAAATATACGCTTCAAACAGTTCAGGTTGTGAATCTGCAAACCGGAGCTGTGGATAAAATTTCTGAAATGGAAGGCGATTTTTCACAATTGTCTTTTGATGAAGAAGGAAATCAGCTGGCGTATGTAGGAACTTCTTCTGCGCAGAATGATTTGGTGAAATTATATCAGCTGTATTATTTTAATGTTAAAGGAAAGAAAAAAGAAATTATTGCCAATGACCATTCGCAAATGAAAAAGAATTGGGTGATTTCTGAAAACCGTTTGCCAAAATTCAGTAAAAACGGAAAACAGCTTTATTTTGGAGTTGCGCCCAAACCTATCGCAAAAGATACTGCGATGATTGCGAACGATCATGCAGTGGTTGATATTTGGAATTATAAAGATGATTATCTGCAAACCGTTCAGTTAAAAGAATTAAAAGATGATCTTAAAAAATCATACGCTGCGGTAATGCAGACTGATAAACCAAATTTCTTCACCAATATTGATGGGGAAGATCTTGATACTTTACGATTAATAAATGAAGGAAATGCTGAATTTACGCTAGGAATTACAAGTTTCAATAACAGAATTCCTTCTCAGTGGGAAGGCTCTACAAAGAAGACTTATTTTCTTATAGATAATAGAACAGGTGAAAGAACGGAAATTATCAAAAATCTGAATGGTGCGGTTTCTGTTTCACCTCTTGGCAAATTTGCTGTGATTTTTGATAGAGAAAAAGGAAAATGGTTCAGTTATAATGTGAAAACGAAACAAACGCTTCCATTAAATAATGAAATGGCGGTTTCTTTCGTTGACGAAGAATTTGATATGCCAGATTTTCCTGGTTCGTATGGAATCGCTTCATGGACGGATAATGATGAATCTGTAATCATCAAAGACCGTTACGATCTTTGGGAATTTTTCCTGAATGGTTCTAAAAAGCCAAGAAATATCACTAATGGATTTGGAAGAAAAAATAAAATCACTTTTGATACTTACGATTTAGATAAAGATATTAAAAGTGTAAATCGAAAATCTTCTATCTATTTGTCAGCTTTCGATAATACTTCCAAAGCTAATGGAATTTTTAAAACTTCGATTCATTCGAATGCAGATCCTGTAAAAATTCAAATGGAAAATGTTTGGGGATACAGAACACTTCAAAAGGCTAAAAATGCAGAAGAATATATTTTAGTTAAAGAGTCTTACACTGATTCTCCAAATATTTTTGCGACAACCGATTTTTTAAATCAACAAAAACTGAGCAATACCAATCCTCAACAAAATACTTATAATTGGGGAACAGACGAATTGGTCAACTGGACGACACCAAAAGGAAATACTTCAACAGGAGTTTTGTTCAAACCTGAAAACTTCGATCCAAACAAAAAATATCCGATGATCGTTTATTTCTACGAAAAACTTTCGGATAATCTGAACCGTTATGTTGCTCCGGCTCCAACTCCTTCAAGGTTAAATATTTCATATTTTGTAAGCAACGGATATTTGGTTTTTACACCAGATATTTCCTATGTTGATGGCTATCCGGGAGAATCTGCGATGGAATATATTAATTCAGGAGTTGAAAAATTAAAGCAAAATTCTTGGGTAGATGCTTCAAAAATAGGCATTCAGGGACAAAGTTGGGGTGGTTATCAGGTTGCGTATCTTATTGCGCATACCGATATGTATGCTGCGGCATGGACTGGTGCGCCTGTTGTGAATATGACTTCTGCTTATGGCGGAATTCGTTGGAGTTCAGGAATGAACCGACAGTTTCAGTATGAAAAAACACAGAGTCGTTTGGGAAAAAATTTATGGGAAGCACCGGATCTTTACATTAAAAATTCACCGCTTTTTGCAATAGATCAAGTGAAAACTCCGGTTGTGATCATGAGTAATGATAAAGATGGAGCTGTGCCTTGGTATCAGGGAATTGAAATGTTCTCAGCACTACGCCGTCTCGCAAAACCATCATGGCTTCTAAATTATAATGGTGATGATCATAATTTGATGAAACGTCAAAATAGAAAAGATATTCAAATTCGTGAACAGCAGTTTTTTGATTATTATCTTAAAGGGGCTAAAGCTCCGTTATGGATGACTAAAGGTGTTCCTGCGACACAAAAAGGAAAAGATTGGGGATTTGAGTTAACTGATGATAAACCTTAATATTGTAA
>DKLU01000446.1 GCA_002455915.1 Chryseobacterium sp. UBA6632 | reverse complement strand
AAAGGCGAAATTGAAGACCGAATAAAAAATATTGCTCAGGAACTGAAATCTATTCCCAAATCTTTATTAATTATAGAAGAAATTTCATCTCTTTTAGGAAGTCAAAATTCAGATTTTGGAGTTAACAATCTTTTAAAAAGTGAACTCGCAAACGGCTTAACCGTCATTTCAACAACAACGATCGAAGAATACAGCAAAAAAATTGAGAAAGAAGAAGGTTTTGCAAGTATGTTTGAATTGATAAAAATGGAAGAATCTACAGATGAAATTCATTTTAGAATGCTTAAACAAACTCTAGTTGACTATCAAAATCATCATAAAATAAACATTGATGATCAGGCTATAAAAGAGGCTATTCGACTTTCTCAGCGTTATATGAAGGAGAAAAGTTTGCCTGCTTCTGCTATCGATTTGATAGATCATACAATGGCTGTCGTAAAAACTGCAGGTGAATCTTTCATTAAGGAGAAAAATCATCTTTTAACGAAAATTATTCACCTAGAAGATAATGTCAATAATCTTTCTCCAGAAAATAGAAAAATGCAGACAGAATGGTTACTGAAAGATTTAGTTGAAAAAACAAAATATCTTATCAGTACTTCCGAAGAAGCTGAAGAAAAAGAAATTCCTGACTTTGAAAATACCGAAAAACTTTTAACTTTTTCGAGAAATTTAATTGAAAAAACAGAAAAAATAGCTCAGGATAAAAGAACACATATCACAGATCTTGATTTAGCCTTAATTATTTCCCAAAAAACAAATATCCCTATTGGAAAGTTGAAAGAAGAGGAAAAACAGCGACTTAATGAAATGGAAGATATTTTGAGCCGTCGTGTTGTAGGGCAAGATCATGCGATAAAAATTGTGTCTGAAGCCGTTTTAGAAACGCGATCCGGGTTGAGTAAAGCCGGACAACCCATTGGTTCATTTTTCTTTTTAGGTCCCACCGCAACCGGAAAAACAGAGCTGGCAAAATCATTGGCTGAGTTTTTATTTCAGGACGAAAATGCCATTATCAGATTTGATATGTCTGAGTTTAAGGAAGAACATTCTGCGGCGCTTTTGTACGGTGCTCCTCCGGGATATGTGGGGTATGAAGAAGGCGGATTGTTGGTAAATAAAATCAGGCAAAAGCCCTACTCTATTGTTTTATTTGATGAAATTGAAAAAGCTCATGCTTCCGTTTTTGATGTCTTTCTTCAGATTATGGATGAAGGAAAATTGCACGACAGATTAGGAAAAGAAGGCGATTTTTCAAACGCTATCATTCTTTTCACTTCCAATATTGGTTCGGAATTTATTGTTGAATCTTTTGGCAATGGTGAAATTCCGCAATCATCGAAACTATTGGAAATGATGAGCCGATTTTTCAGACCTGAATTTTTAGGAAGATTAACGGAAACCATACCATTTGCACCAATAAGTAAAGATAATGCGCTGAAAATATTTGAAATTCACTTGAAAAAAGAATTGCTTGATTTGGTTAAAAATGTAAACATTGATCTTGAAATCAGCCAAAAAGCTAAAGAATTTTTATCCGTAGAAGGATATGATATAAAATACGGCGCCAGACCATTGAAGGGCGTCATAAGAGGCAGATTAAGAAGACCTCTTGCTAAAAAAATTGTTTCGGGAGACTTTAATGAAGGAGATAAAATTTTTGTTGATCTGAAAGATGATGAATTAGTCTGGACGAAGCAATAATGTCAATTAATTTTAGGTAAAAAATCCCAGCCACAAAGGCTGGGATTATTGTTTGAAAGATAATTTCAAACAATATAATATAGTTATATGAATGTATCGTGTATTAGTTTAGTTACAAATGGTTAAAAAGCTATGATTTTTCATGTGTAATTTAATTTTTGCTTCAGATTTTAAAGTACTGAATGTGCTGTTTTCAAAGGCATGAACAGCTTTCAACTTTTGATCGATGAAATCTGCAATTTTTACCACAGAAAAATGAAAGTTTCTATATAAAGATATATCTACCGTACACCCATAACAAGGCAAAAAGGCTTTCAGGAAAGGAATTGTCTTTTGATGTTCGTCATAATTTAAACAATATCCTGTTTGTTCTTTTGCTGTAATAATTTCATAGTGATTGATATAATCGTGCACATTTTCTTTTGATTTATCTAAACCTTTTTTCTGAAAATAGGCGTTAATCTTGTCCAAAACATGCTGCGCATATTCCATCATAGTGATGGTTTTCAATTCTGAAATATTATTGATACCTGGCTTTAGCGCTTTGGTTTGCTTTCCGTTTTCATAATCTACACAAAAGGAGATACCAAAATTATCGAAGTAAGGAAAAAAACAATTTTTAACCTTGATCACTGCATCAGTCTGCAGCTTATTTTCTGAAAAGTTATAGCAAAGATAAGGTCGGTACAGCTCTGCCTGATTTTTCAGGAAGTCGATTTCACTGGCGTTATCGTAATGTTCAAACCACTTTTCAAGATTATCATAATAATCTTTTTCAAATTTCCTGAAACTGATATAAAATGGTAATTCCATAGCTTTGATGTTTTAATATGACAAAGCTAATTGGGGGATGCGACAAAACTTGACGTGTTTAAATTATTTTCTTTTGTCTCGAAACAAAAGAAACAAAAATTGAAGACCTGGATTTAAAAGCTAAAAATAAATTTTGTTCTCTAAAAATTCTAAAACTTGCGCGAATTCTCGATTAGTTCTTCGGTTCAGATATTCTCTCGCGCTTCAAACACTAAAATTTTCTTGACGTTCACAAAGTTTATTTTCTTCACGCTTTTAACTCCGAAGTCGGGATTAAGAAATTTCAAGATCTTCTCTTACTATTTATCATAATTTTTCATGATATATTCAAAATAGTGAATCATTTTCATATAGTTTTCAATGCTAATATATTCGTTAGTGCTATGAATACTTTGTTTCTCTGCATCATTGATTTTGATCGGCATAAATCTATAAATATTCTTACTCACAATTTGATATTTGTAGGCATCTGTAGCTGCAATGGTGAGATATGGAGTAACGATGGCCGAGGGATAAATCTCTTTGATGGCCTTTTCCATAATGTGGAAAGAATTTGTATCGGAAGGAGAAACTAAAGAGGCTTCGCGGGTGTTGTCTATTTCTTCAACCTCAACATCAAAACCTTCGCACGCTTTTGCTATATGGTTTTTGACTTCTTTTATGCTATTGCCGGGAATTAATCTGAAATTGACTAAGAATTCTACTTCGGGAGAGAGTACATTTGGACCATCGCTGCCTTTCATCATAGTAAGTGCCGTTGTTGTTCTTACTAATGCGTTTGTAGAATTGTTTTTGGTGAGTTGTGATAATAAGACAGGCTTAAGCAACCATTGATTGGCGATTGCTAATCTGTTTGCAAACGGCATAGATACACCAATGTTATCAAAAAAGTCATGAATAAGCGGAGTAATTACGGGTTTCATCTGATGATCTTCAAGTCTTTGCATAATGATTGCTGCTTTGCCAATAGCACTTTCCATTGGGGGCATCGAAGAATGACCACCCAAACCTTTTACTTTTATTCTTGCGGAAAGAAATCCTTTTTCGGCGCAACCTATAACGGCAACATCAGAATCTATTCCTTTGACACTGCCTTTTTCTAATACTAAACCGCCTTCGTCATAAACAGCGTCGAAAATCAATCCTTTTTCTTTGAAATGTTTTGCAATTTGCAGGGCTCCTTTTTGTCCGCCTACCTCTTCATCAAATCCGAATGCGAGATACATATCTCTTTTGGGGACATGTTTAGATTGAATAAGATTGTTAAAAGACTCTAAGAGGGAGAAAAACATGCCTTTCATGTCTATCGTTCCGCGACCGTAGATTCTTCCATTAGCAACCGCGCCTGAAAATGGAGAAAAATCCCAATTTTCAGCAACTTTTGTTACAGCAGGTAATGCTTTATCGTCTGGTCTAAAAACATTTTGGTCATTATTTATAACATCTGCGTCTCCTGAAGGAACAACATCCATATGAGATAAAAATAAAATGGGGTGTAGGGCAGGCTCACTTCCTTTTAGTTTAAAAATTAATCCATAGGTATTAATTTCTACGACTTCCGTATTTTGATAAACAAGAGGATATGTTGTTTTAAGATAATCTTTAAATTGATCGAAAGTAGAATAATCAAACTCTCCCAGTTCACCTGTAGAAACAGTGGGAATTTTTATACCTTCTGCTAATCTTTGAATAGCATCATCGTTTCTGATAAATTTATATCCTCCTGAATTTTCAGTATTTACTTTTTTAAATGGATAAGTGAAGGTTCTTATCAGTAAAAATATGATGAGAAGAATAATTATACCTGCGAGAATAAATAAAAGCTTTTTCATAATAATAGTATTTGTGATACTGATTGGGTTTATAACAAATATATAGAAGAAATTTGGGTTTCGTGTACTAATCTTTAGAAGACTTAGTTTGGTTTTTACGGTAGTAAGTTTATCAGTAACATCGTTTAGTTTAACTTTTACATAGACTATTTTAATTTTTACAATGCTTAATTTATAAATAACGATGATAGTTTTAACTTTTACATTCGTAATTATATGTTGTAGGTTTACTAGTTTATTTTTTACTTTTTCTATTTTACTTTATTCGGTATTCATTTTATAATTTACATTGATTGTTTTATACACTACGATAAGTATTTTAATTTTTACGGTGGTAGATTTATATTTAGTTTTTAAAATTTTATAACATGATAAAATTTTGAGAAATTACTGGTCTAAA
>DKLU01000440.1 GCA_002455915.1 Chryseobacterium sp. UBA6632 | reverse complement strand
CGCTTCTGTGAGAAGCTGTTCTTCCTAAGTGATTGAATTTTTTACCGTGTCTCATTATTAATTAATTATCAGCGTCTAATTTATATTTTGCAACGTCGAAACCGAAGTTAAGACCTTTTGAATGCACTAATTCTTCTAGTTCTGTCAAAGATTTTTTACCAAAATTTCTGAATTTCATCAAATCAGACTTACTGTAAGAAACCAATTCTCCAAGAGTTTCTACTTCAGCAGCTTTAAGACAGTTAAGGGCTCTTACAGAAAGATCCATATCTGCTAATTTAGACTTAAGTAGTTGTCTTGTATGAAGAGTTTCCTCGTCATATTGGATAGATGCTTTCACCGCTTCCGTTTCAAGAGTGATTCTCTCATCAGAGAACAACATGAAGTGATAAATTAATATCTTAGAAGCTTCAGTTAAAGCGTTTTGAGGGCTGATAGAACCATCAGTCTCTATATCTAATACAAGTTTTTCGTAGTCTGTTTTTTGCTCTACACGATAATTTTCAATGCTGTATTGAACTTTCTTGATCGGCGTGAAAATAGAGTCGATAGCAATAGTACCTACAGGTGCATTGTTCGATTTATTTTGTTCTGAAGGAACATATCCTCTACCTTTTTCAATGTTGAAAGTAATTTCGAAAGTTACATCACTGTTTAGGTTACAAATCACTAAATCAGGGTTTAGAACCTCAAATCCGTTGATAGATTTACCTAAATCACCAGCAGTAATAACCGTTTGTCCCGAAACTTTAGCAACAACCTGCTCGTTAGATTGGTTTTCTGCCGTAGCTTTTAATCTTACCTGCTTAAGGTTAAGAATAATTTCGGTAACATCTTCGATTACTCCTGGAATAGTTGAAAATTCGTGCTCTACACCTTCTATTTTGATAGATGAAATAGCGTATCCTTCCAGAGAAGAAAGCAACACTCTTCTCAAAGCATTACCGATTGTAAGCCCGAAACCTGGTTCTAGTGGTCTGAATTCGAACTGACCTCTAAAATCATCAGAGTTAAGTAAAATTACTTTATCGGGTTTTATGAATTGTAAAATTGCCATATTATTGGGTTGAGCAAAAATTTGATTAAAAAATTATTTAGAGTAAAGTTCGACGATAAGGTTCTCCTTGATGTCTTCCGGGATTTGGATTCTTTCAGGAGCAGAAATGAAGGTACCCTCTTTCTTCTCATCGTTGAATTGTAACCACTCATAATTTGCTTTAGAAGCCAATGCATTAGTAACAACTTCAAGAGACTTAGATTTTTCTCTTACAGCGATTACATCACCAGCTTTTACCAAATACGAAGGGATGTTAAGAATTTCTCCGTTCACAGTGATGTGTCTGTGAGAAACCAATTGTCTAGCTCCAGATCTAGTTTTAGAAAAACCTAATCTGTAAACAACGTTATCTAATCTAGACTCGCAAAGTTGCAATAGAACTTCACCAGTTACACCTTTACTTCTGTGTGCTTTATCGAATAAGTTAGCAAACTGTCTTTCTAAAATACCATAAGTATATTTAGCTTTTTGTTTTTCAGCCAACTGAACTGCGTATTCAGATTTTTTAGCACCTCTTCTTTTGTTAGGACCGTGTTGTCCTGGCGGTTGGTTCTTTCTTTTTTCGAAGTTTTTATCATCTCCGTAGATTGCAGCACCAAACTTTCTAGCAATCTTAGTTTTAGGTCCAATATATCTTGCCATAATGGGTAAATTCTAAAAATTAAACTCTTCTTCTTTTTGGTGGTCTACATCCGTTGTGTGGCATAGGCGTCACGTCAACGATTTCTGAAACTTCAATTCCTGAATTGTGGATAGATCTGATCGCAGATTCTCTACCTGCACCAGGACCTTTCACAAACACCTTTACTCTTCTTAAACCAGCTTCGTGAGCTACAGCAGAGCAATTTTCAGCTGCCATCTGAGCAGCAAATGGAGTATTCTTTTTAGAACCTCTGAAACCCATTTTACCGGCAGAAGCCCAAGAGATAACCTCTCCGTTTTTATTTGTTAAAGAAATGATGATGTTATTGAAAGAAGCCTGAATATGAGCTTCACCAATAGCTTCAACTTTTACTTTTCTTTTCTTAACTACTTTAGTTTGTTTTGCCATAATTCCTAACGATTATTTACTAGCTTTTTTCTTGTTAGCAACAGTTTTTCTCTTTCCTTTTCTAGTTCTAGAGTTGTTTTTCGTTCTCTGGCCTCTTAAAGGTAATCCAAGTCTGTGACGTATTCCTCGTTGGCATCCTATGTCCATCAATCTCTTGATGTTCAATTGCACTTCAGATCTTAATTCTCCTTCTACTTTTACGTTTTCTGAGATATACGTTCTGATTGCAGCCAATTCATCGTCATTCCATTCGTTGACTTTTTTGTCTTCGCTGATACCGGCAGCCTTAAGGATTTCAGAAGAAGTACTTCTTCCAACACCATAAATATAAGTTAAACCGATAACTCCTCTTTTGTTTTTTGGTAAATCAATACCTGAAATTCTCGCCATAATTTAATTTTAGCCTTGTCTTTGTTTAAATTTTGGGTTCTTCTTGTTGATTACGAACAGTACACCTTTTCTGCGTACGATTTTGCAATCAGCACTTCTTTTTTTAATTGATGCTCTTACTTTCATTTTGATAGTATTTATTTTTTAACAATAGCCAAATGGAACGAGTGCTCCATTTGGCAGATTGTTTTTAATATCTAAATGTAATTCTCCCTTTCGTTAAATCGTAAGGAGACATTTCTAATTTTACCTTATCTCCGGGTAAAAGTTTAATATAATGCATTCGCATTTTACCAGAAATATGAGCGATAAGAATATGCCCATTTTCTAGTTCTACACGGAACTGAGCGTTCGAAAGTGCTTCCGTTATAACGCCGTCTTGTTCAATATGTTTTTGTTTCGCCATAAATTAATATCCAGTCGTTCTTGATAATTTAGACTGCATTAAGCCATCATAATGATGGTTCAGCAGATATGTATTAATCTGTTGAACGGTATCTAAAATAACACCCACCATAATCAATAGTGATGTTCCCCCGAAAAATAGGGCGAACGCATCTGTCTGAACAAAGGTTCCATGCACAATTGCCGGAAGGATTGCAAAGATAGATAAAAATATTGCACCAGGCAAGGTAATTTTTGATAAAATATCATCTAAATAATCAGCGGTTTCTTTCCCTGGTCTTACTTTCGGTACTAAACCTCCGTTTCTCTTCAAGTCATCAGCCATTTGGTTTACCGGAATTGTAATCGCAGTATAGAAAAACGAGAAGATAATAATTAGTAGCGCAAACAATACATTGTATTGCCAGCTAAAAACATTCTTGAAACCTGCAAGAAAAGTATTAGACTCATCGAACTTTGTTAATAAACCAGGAACGAACATCAATGCCTGAGCAAAGATAATCGGCATTACACCTGCAGCATTAACTTTCAACGGAATCCATTGTCTTGCTCCTTGCATAAGATTTCTGTTTACACCTCCTCTTGCTTGAGCTCTGCTTACATACTGAATAGGAATTTTTCTAACGGCAACCGATAAGATTACTGCTAAAAGAACTACCAACATCCAGAATATCACTTCAATAAGGATCATGATTGATCCCATTCCTCCTTTTCCGTTCTGCACGGCCATTTCCTGAACGAATGCTTCTGGTAATCTTGAAAGAATCCCCACCATAATAAGGATAGAGATACCGTTCCCGATACCTTTGTCGGTGATTTTCTCACCCAACCACATTGCGAATACTGAACCTGCCACCAAGATAACAATACTTGGTAACCAGAACATGATTGAATTTGGCTCTACATAGTATGCAGACTGGAATTGAGCATATGGTAAGAATAATTGAGTAATAGAAGTTAAATAAGAAGGTGCCTGTACTAAACAAACTCCGATAGTTAACCATCTTGTAATTTGGTTCAATGTATTTCTACCTGACTCTCCATCTTTCTGAAGCTTCTGAAGATAAGGGATAGCCATCCCCATCAACTGAACAATAATAGAAGCAGAAATATAAGGCATGATACCCAACGCCATTACGGAAGCGTGGCTGAAAGCTCCCCCCGTAAACGACGAAAGCAAGCCAAGGAGACCTGCTCCTTGCTTGTTACCGCCTTGATTTTTATAATGCTCTAAGAGATCTCCCACCTCTGCAAGGTTAATTGCGGGAAGTGAGATATAAGATGCGAATCTATACACAAGGATAATACCTAAAGTAAAGAGAATTTTATCTCTAAGTTCTTTAAGACTCCAAATATTTTTAAGTGTTTGTATAAATTCTTTCATTAGTTACTATTATAAGGTAATTGCTTTTCCACCTGCTTTAGCAATAAGCTCTTCAGCAGATTTAGTGAATTTGTCAGCAGAGATTGAAACCGCAGATTTCAATTCTCCTCTACCCATAATTTTCACTAATTCGTTTTTAGTAATTAAACCGTTTTCAATTAGAACTTCTCTTGTAATATCTCCAGTGATAGATTTATTCTCGATTAAAGTTTGAATTGTATCAAGGTTAATTCCTCTAAACTCTTTTCTGTTTACGTTTTTGAATCCGAATTTCGGTAATCTTCTTTGTAAAGGCATCTGACCTCCTTCAAAACCGATTTTCTGAGAATAACCAGCTCTTGCTTTTTGTCCTTTGTGACCTTTCGTAGAAGTACCACCTTTTCCAGTACCCTGACCTCTACCAATTCTTTTTGAATTGAAAGTAGATCCTGCAGCTGGTTTTATGTTGTTTAAATTCATTTTAAAATTATTTTAAAAAT
>DKLU01000045.1 GCA_002455915.1 Chryseobacterium sp. UBA6632 | reverse complement strand
TTTTAGCTTTAGTATACATATCACCTATAATAAAATACTACTATTTTTTATTTTTAATTATCCAATATTTTGCAAATTTGGTTAATGCCCGTAATCGCGGACAAAGATTTGTAACAAATGTTCTAGCAGTTGAATCTACCAATTCTTAGTTGTTATTATATAAAAAGATTTAATATCTCGTTGGTAATAATTGTGAAATTCTTTCTAAATCATCCACCAAATGTTTCGATATTTCTTCGGTTATGGGTACAAAAAACCTCTGAAATAGATTATTTCAGAGGTTTTTGCTTTTTATATTTTTATACCAAAAAATTCAAACGTGTAAAATATCGTGTAAAAACATATTTTCTCTTCAATGCATAAATTCATTGATAAACAAATTCTTTTAATCAAAAATTAAGGCACATTTCAAACCTTAAGCAAAAAAAAGAGACTACCAAAAGATAGTCTCTATAATAAATTTTAAATTGGATCACCACCAGGATCACCTGGTGATTTACAAACTTCGCCCACAGGGGCACAATAATAAGGTACTCCTCGCGTACAGCATTTTCTGTATCCTACAAAACAATTCTGAACACAAACTTCGATTCCTCCATTAATAGAGATTAATCTTTTTCTGGAAAGTTTCCTTAAATTTTTCATGGTTATTAATTTTTGTGATTAATTACGTTAAAAACGTTGTAACAAGTTACTAATTAATTTAATACAATTCCAAAATTCGGGAAATAATTAACAAAAAGAAAATCCTCAGCAAAAAACTGAGGACTAATCGTAAAAATATATTGGTGTGTTTTTTCAATGTAAAATCCTCACAAAACTGCGAGGATTTTAATTTCATTTAATATTGTGTATGTGATTTGGTATTTATTCTTATTCAATTGCTGTGCCATAAAATTGCATTTTACTTAAAATTTATTTTTTGTGGTATTTTATTCAAATTTTAAGTAGTACAATTTAAAATATTCACAATAATAAATTAAAACAACAATAATCATTCATTACCTCCATTATTAATTATCAATGCTAAAATCATTATTTTTAAAAAGTAAAAAAGTTTCTTTTACATCTTTCGGAGTTTCATTCTTCAAAATTCCTTTGTCATTAATAATTTTAAAAGTTTTTGCTGCAGCGGAAGAAATATTGTTAGAAAGACCATCAAACTTTTGCATTTCAGACAGACCTTGCATTTCATCAATTCTTCTCAAAATATGATCAGGATATGTAGGCGTTGTTTTTTGCAAATCGTTGTAAGTTCCCGGTAAAAAATCTTTAAGACTTTCGATCATTTCATCAACAATGCCATAATGAGAAGCACCCATCATGGCTTCAAAGAAAACAGCATTAATTCCTTTATTTACCATCGAAAATAACAATTTGTAAGCGGAAGCAGATTCTATTTTTTCGCCCGCATCTTTTAGTTTAAATATTCCATCAAATAAAGCCATCAGCAAACCTCTTTCCTTACCGCTAACGACTATCACCGCATCATTTTCCACACTTTTCGCAACTCCCATAATAGCTCCATTAATGAAAATTCCATTCTTCGAAGTTATGAGTGCTTCAATTTCTTTTGCTGATTGCGGAGTATTGGAATTGAGATCTACAAAGATTTGATTTCTTTCTGAATCCGACATATAATGAGAAACCTGTTCGGCAATCTGAATGCTACTTTTAGGACTGTTCACCGATAATATGATATCGCTTTGCTCCACCACATTTTGTAAAGCTCCCACATCCTTTATCTGAGATTTTTCTATATTTTCTAATGTCTTCGCAGACCGACCTTCACCCGCCGTAATGACTTCAAAATTATTTTTTATCAATACATCAGCAACTGCCGATCCCATATCTCCCGGAAATAACAATCCTATCACAGGTTTTGCTTTCATCATACTTTATTCGATTTTAACCAAAGGTATTAAAGTATTTCTGAAAAAGGCTTTACAACCATGCTAAAAATTCAGCAATCCATCCGTCAAACATTTCCATTGAATTTTGGCAAATCCCATCATGCCGCCGATTGAGATTATGATGTTTCGAAGCATGTCTAAAAATGACGCGTTAAAATTTGGAGTTTCATTTCTTCCATAAATTCCAGCTTCGATAAAATCATTTTTCTTAACGATTCTAAATGTCGAACTGGCTCTTGATGAATAAAAATGAGCAATTTTAAAACTTTTTCTTTTTCCTGGTTTCATCGTTGGTTTACATGTAATTATAACCTCATCATCGTCACTAAAAATACTGATTACCTGAACCCAATCGTAGCCTTTTGCTTCCAATTCACCCGGTCCGGGAATATCAATTCTGATAAAATCTCCTATTTCGCAAAATCGATTAACCTCATCTCCATACGCATCAAATAATTTAAAATCGGCAAAATCTTTATTACAATAGCTTTTCCATAGATTTACAGAAAATAATCTTTCCTTCAAAACTTCAAATTGCTTCTCACCAACTGCTTTATCAGCAAATGTTTTTCTGCTTTCGGTATCGTGAAATCCACCTTTTTTTTGCTCAGGAACTCCGGAAATTTTCTTCGCTTTCATTAGTTTAAAATTTTAAATTATTGAATTAAAGATGCTTTCAATCAAATTTAAAAATCAAAAAGACAGGGTTTTATGAGCGGAGTCATAATCAACAAAAAAAAGCCACCATAAATGGTGACTTAAAAAAAAATTTGACAAAAATATTAATCTAACTTCCCTCCCAAAGCTTTAAACAACAGAACATTATTTCTCGTGTTCTGATGTCTGAACTGCAAGAGATCCAACTCTGCTTGCAATTTGCTTTTCTGGGAATTAATTAATTCAAAATAATTGGCATAACCCGTGACATACAAATCATTGGAAACCTCAACACCACGGTCGAGAAAGCCAACTTCTTCAGATTTTAGCTGTAAAACTCTTTCGTAAATTTTCGTTTGCTTTAAAATTGATTGAAGTTCATTGAATGCTGTAGTTACACTTTTCTGATAGGTTAAAAAAGCAATTTCCTGCTCTTTACTTGCCACATTGAATTCATATTTCAACTGGCCTTTATTAAAAACCGGAACCATTAAACCTCCTAATAATTGCCCGGCAAGCGAACTCGGATTAAAAAATGTTCCTGCCGAAAATGAATTCAAACCAAAACTTGCGCCCAGATCGATCTTCGGATAGAATGCCGCTCTTGCCGCTTTAGCATCAGCCTGAGAAGCTTCCAAAACATAATAATTGGATGCCACATCCGGTCTGGAATGAATGACCTTTTCAACATTGATGTTTTTATTTAAAATTTCCATATTGGTGGGCATCAGCACGTTTCCGCGTTTGATCTCGCCGCCATAACTTCCCGTTAAGGTCGTGATCGCCTGCTCTACCGTAACAATTTCAACCTTAATATGTTCAATTTCTGCAAGCCAGTTGTTATTCTGAGCTTTAAACTGCTGAACCGCCAATTCTGTCGCTTTTCCGACTTCCCTTTGAGCTAAAACAATTTCGAACGCTCTCTGCTGAAGATTATAGTTTTTCTGATAGATTGCCAATCGGTTATCTAAAGTCACCAATTGATAATACAGATTCGCAATATCAGTGAATAATTCAACCTGTAAAAGCCGTAAACCTTCTGCCGAAGCCAGATATTTCTTCTGAGCGGCCAGCTTCTTATTTTTCAATTTTCCCCAGGCATCGACTTCCCAGCTGCTTCTTGCTCCCAACCAGTAATTAGGGGTAAAATCACGGTTGATTTTCTGATCTTCTGTGATGTTTTGTGAAAGATTGGTATCGTAATTTCCTACTCCATCCATCGTATATTTTCCGTAGCGGTCGCCTGAAGCTGTAGCTCCGATTTCCAGAGACGGTAACAGATCCATTTTAGAACGTTGCAGAAAACTATTAGCAATGTCAACACGTTGCTGCGCGATTTGAAAATCCTGATTTTCACGAACTACTTTATCAAAAAGAGCCAGCAAATGTTCATCTTTAAAATATTCCTTTAAATTAATCTGCTGAAATTCGGAATTTTCGACAGTATTTTGTTTATTAACAATATGTTCAGGTAATTCTTTTGATTTTTTTAATTCCGTCACTTTTGGAACCGCACATGAAACTAAACTGAAAGCTGCGATTCCCAATATGATATTTCTATGATTTAATCTTTTCATCCTTCTTTTTATTTTCAAGTTTTGCAA
The DNA here is from genome assembly GCA_002455915.1 of Chryseobacterium sp. UBA6632. Taxonomy (GTDB): domain Bacteria; phylum Bacteroidota; class Bacteroidia; order Flavobacteriales; family Weeksellaceae; genus Chryseobacterium. Next base: position 21,103 of record DKLU01000045.1, on the reverse strand, counting down.
AAAATATGTACAATCCCGGAATGATGACCAATCCGAAAACGGTTCCGATCAACATTCCTCCCGCGGCAGCCGTACCAATGGAACGGTTTCCCACCGCTCCGGCTCCAGAAGCGATACATAAAGGAATTAATCCCGCGACAAAAGCAAAAGAAGTCATTAAAATCGGGCGAAGACGCTGTTTTGCCCCCTCAATGGCAGCAGGAATAATATCATAGCCTTCTTTATTTCGGGCAACGGCAAACTCTACGATCAGGATGGCATTTTTAGCTAAAAGTCCGATCAACATTACCAAAGCCACCTGCGCATAAATGTTATTATCTAAACCTGCTAAAACCAACGCGATATATGAACCGAAAATTCCGGTTGGCAGACTTAATAAAACAGGCATCGGAAGAAGGAAACTCTCATATTGAGCTGCTAAAAGAAGGTACACGAAAAGAAGACAGATCATGAAAATATAGAGCGTCTGATTTCCTGATAAAATTTCTTCTCTAGTCATTCCAGACCATTCAATATCAAAACCTTTAGGAAGGGTTTCTTTCGCGATCCTTTCCACCGCCGCGATGGCATCTCCTGAACTGTATCCTTCAGCAGCTTCACCATTAATCATCGCTGACAAATACATATTATATCGCGTTAAAACTTCAGGCCCGTACACTTTTTCAATCGTAATAAATGTTGAGAAGGGAACCATTTCACCTTTATCGTTTTTCAGATATAAATTCAGAATACTCTGGGGTGTATCACGATGCTCCGGACTTGCCTGAACCATCACTTTGTACATCTGGCTGAACCTGATAAAATTGGTCGCATAATAAGAACCCAACATGGTTTGAAGGGTCGACATCGCATTATCTACGGAAACCCCTTTCTTGGCCGCCATATCATAATCAATATTAATCATGTATTGCGGGAAAGTAGCATCAAAACTGGTAAAGTTGTTTTTAAGCTCAGGCGATTCATTCAGTTTTTTAACAAAATCTTTTGTGATCTTATCTGTATTTTCTACTGTTCCGCCAGTTCTGTCCAATAATCTTAGTTCAAAACCACTGGTATTACCAAAACCGGGAACCGTTGGTGGTGCAAAAATCTCAATCTGAGCATCCGAAATTCCTTTTGTTTTTTCTGAAAGCTCTGCAATAAAATCATTAACGGAAATATCTCTTTGTTTCCAGTCTTTAAGATTAATCATCGCCATTCCGTAAGAAGAACCTGCAATTTCCGTCACAATACTGTATCCGGCCAAAGTGGTCACGTTTTCTACCCCTTTGATCTTCTTGGCAATTGTCGTCACCTCATCCAACACCTTTTCTGTTCTTTCCACCGTTGCTCCCTGAGGAGTGGTAACACTTACGTAAGCCATTCCCTGATCTTCCATCGGGATAAATCCTGTTGGTAAAAATCTACTGGTAAGCGCCGTTAATACAATAAATAGGAATAATAATCCAAAAGTAACCACAGTTCTTGTCGCAAATTTGGATAAAATACCGACATATCGGTTAGTTAATTTATCAAACCCTCTGTTAAAACTTTCGAAGAATTTATCAACAATATTTTTCTTTTTATGATGATTGTGAGGTTTTAAAATGATGGCACACAAAGCGGGAGTAAGTGTTAAGGCATTCACTCCTGAAATCACAATACTGATCGCCAGTGTTAAAGAAAACTGTCGGTAAAAAACTCCAACCGGACCATCCAGAAATGCTACCGGAATAAATACGGCAGACATCACAATTGTAATCGCCACAACAGCTCCCGCAATTTCTTTCGTAGCACTAATGGTTGCTTCCAATGGCTGCATACCTTCTTCCATCTTTACGTGAACGGCCTCGACGACGACAATCGCATTATCGACCACAATACCGATGGCCAACACTAAAGCAAATAAAGTCAGTAGGTTGACGGAGAAATCCAACATATTCATGAAAGCAAAAGTTCCCACCAATGCCACCGGAACAGCTAAAACCGGAATTAAAGTAGAACGCCAGTCCTGAAGGAAAATAAACACCACAATTCCCACCAGAATAAAGGCTTCAACAAGCGTTGTTAGTACCGCACTGATCGAGGCATCCAAAAAACGGGAGACATCATACGCCATATTGTATTCCATACCAGGAGGAAAAGAAGACACCTTCAATTCTTCCATTTTTGCCTTTACACTTTCGATTACTTCAGATGCATTGGAACCGGGACGCTGCTTCATCATAATCGATGCGGAAGGTCTTCCGTCGGTTTTGGAAACCATTCCGTAGTTCATAGCACCAAATTCTACTTTCGCAATATCTTTAAGCTTTAAAATAGTTCCGTTTTCATCTGCTCGAATCGGAACTTCTTCATACTGTTTAGGCTCATAAAATTTACCTTTATATTTAACAACATATTGCAGCTGACTTGATGTTTTCCCCGAAGTCTCTCCTACTTTTCCGGGAGCTGCCGAAATATTCTGTTTTTGCAAAGAAGCAATCACTTCATCTGCCGAAATACGGTAAGCTGCCATCTTCTGAGGATCAAGCCATACTCTCATCGAATATTCTTTCTGCCCCATAATCTCGGCACGTCCTACTCCATCGATACGTTTCAGCTCCTGAAGAACATTAATATCCGTAAAGTTGTAAATAAACTGTTCATCCTGACTCGGATCTGTACTGGTGATATTCAGATACATCAGCATACTGTTTACCTCTTTTTCTGTAGTAACACCAGCTCGGATTACCTCTTCCGGCAATTCATCCAAAATGGTTGTCACCCTGTTCTGAACGTTCACCGCAGCTACATCAGGATCAATCCCTACTTCAAAGAAAACCTGAATCAGCGTTAGCCCATCATTGGAAGTCACTGTCGACATATACGTCATTCCAGGAACCCCGTTAATGGCACGTTCTAAAGGAAGCGCCACTGCATTCGCCGAAACCTCGGCATTAGCTCCCGTATATTTCGCCGTTACCGTTACGGAAGGCGGCACAATATCGGGAAATTGGGTAATCGGCATCTTCATCAATGCCATAATTCCCATCAAAACAAAAAATATGGAAATAACCAGCGAAAGAACCTTTCGCCTTATAAACATTTCTACCATCGCTATTTGATTTAAATTTTATGAAAGATTAAAGCTTCTTTTTAATGTTAACCATATCACCGTCATTCAAAGACTGTGTTCCTTCATAAATGATCAAATCGCCATTTTTCAGACCGCCATCCACCAAATAAGAATCTCTTAAAGTGCTTGCAATCTGAATATTGGTCATTTTTACTTTATTTTTATCATCCACGGTAAAAACATACGTCTTATCCTGAATGGAGAACGTAGATTTTTGTGGAATTAAAATAGCATCCGGTTGATTTTCAGAAATAATCAATTTTCCGGATGTTCCGTGCTTTATTAAATGTTTCGGATTTGGGAAAGCTACTTTATACTGAATTGAACCTGTGGCTCTGTCGATATCTCCGTCAGCAGTTTTCAAAGTTCCATTATATTGATAATGTGCTCCGTTCGGAAGAGTAAGTGCGATATTTTGCTGTTTTCCCAGCTTGTCATTCGCCAACATTTCGAAATATAAGTTTTCAGGAATTGAGAAATAAGCATACACTTCATCTAACTGAGAAAGCGTGGTTAAAAGCGAACCGTTTTCCACCAGACTTCCGTCTTTAAAAGGAATCACATCGATTACTCCGTCAAAAGGAGCTACCAAATTCGTAAAACCGATCTTTTGAAGTACTGTTTTCTTTTCCGCATCTGCATAAGCGCGCTTTGCTTTTGCTGAAGAAAGTCTTGCTTTCACCATCTCAAGCTCGTTATTGGCAACAAATTTTTTCGCGTGTAAACTTTCGATCTGTTTCAATTCTACTTCTGCAATTCGAACATCGGCATCAGCTTGTTTTAAAGCTGCATTGGCCTTTAAAAGATCCATTTGAAGTTCAGAATCATTGATTTTAAATAAAGGCTGTCCTTTTTTCACAAACTGACCTTCATTCACATACATTTTTTGAATAATTCCCGCAATTCGGGAACGGATCTCTACATTTTTCTTTGCCTGAATATCGGTTACAAACTGATTGCTCACCAGCGTGTCTTTCACCTTTACTTTAAGGACAGGAACATCCTTTATTTGCTTATCATTTGTTTTTTTCGCTTTACTGCATGACACAGCGAATAATATTGCCGTACAGCAAATTATTATATTTTTTAAATACATCTTAGGTATATTAAGTTATAAAATTTGGTTGAAATAAACTGATTTTTAACAACTTAACTAATAGAGCTGGAGGAGATGCAGAAAAGATTTAACCCCACAAACGATAGTCACGGAAATAACAGGAAGCGTAATCTTCTGAACAACTTTAATCGTTTTGAAAGTAGCTTCTGTGTAATATTCTTCTCTTTTTTGTGCTAGATATTTTACAACTTTTGAAGTGGCAGGAACTGCCTTGGCATTCATATCTGCCTGTTCGTAGACATCAAGAACGCAAATATTGGTAATCGGCGGTATGCAAGGAAGTTTATTTAATGATTTTTCTGCCCATCTCGAATTGAAAAGGGTAAAAACCAACATAAAATAAAAAAATATATACGACCTCAGACTTGCCATGCCAAATCAGAACATTTCGTTTTTTTCGAATAAAAACTGTGAATAGGGCAAAAATAGGGATTTTTTGAGGAGAAGGGAGAAAGATTTATGTTAAAAAAACTTAAACTTAGTATTTGTTATTGGTTAATAGTTTCTAGTTGATGGATATAATTTCGCTCTGCAATCTATCAACTAAAAACCATCAACTATAATTTAGCTTAATTTTCCTTTACAGCTTTTCCATATACTTCCAGCGCCCTTTTTCTTGCGAAAGTATGTTCCACCATTGGATTGGGATTATTAATTTCATCCTGAGAGAGCCAAGTTTTGATGTATTTTAAATCTTTATCAAATTTTTTAGTTTGCTCTGAAGGATTAAAAACCCTGAAGTAAGGAGCAGCATCACATCCGCAACCTGCCGCCCATTGCCAGTTTCCGTTGTTTGATGACAATTCGTAATCGAGTAATTTTTCGGCAAAATAAGCTTCACCCCAACGCCAGTCGATCAAAAGATGCTTGGTTAAAAAACTGGCGACAACCATTCGTACTCTGTTGTGCATAAATCCGGTTTCGTTCAGTTGACGCATTCCGGCATCTACAATGGGATATCCCGTTTTTCCTTCACACCAGCGTTTGAATTCCTTTTCCTCATTTCGCCAGGCGATATTTTCATATTTTTCTTTAAAAGAATGATGAACCACTTTTGGGAAGTGATATAAAATCTGCATGAAAAACTCTCTCCAAATCAATTCTTTCAGCCATGTTTGATTATGCTGAGCTGCAAATTCCACACATTCACGAATGGAAATTGTTCCGAATCGCAGCGCAACTCCTAAATGCGTCGTGTGATCCAATGCAGGAAAATCTCTGTATTGATCATAATCATTAATAATTTTCTTTTCTAAAGTCGGTTTTTTGAATTCAATTTCCGTCTTTTCAAAGCCAATATCTTTTAATGAAAGAAACTTTGGAGCCGAATACTCTAAAAATTGATTAAAATCCGTTTTAAAAGAATGAATTTTCTTTTGGTGAAAATTTTCAAGCCATTTTTTAGAATAAGGTGTAAAGACGGTATAAGGATTTCCGTCATTTTTTACCACCTCTTCTTTTTCAAAGATTACCTGATCTTTACAATCGTTAAACTCAATATTATTTTTAATCAATAAATTTTTGATCTCCTGATCACGTTTTATGGCTTGTGGTTCATAATCTCGATTACAGAAAACAGCTTCCACATCATACTCTTTCATCAATTTTTTAAAAACATCTAAAGGTTTTCCTTTAAAAGTTGAAAGTCCGCTTTTGTGAGATTTTAACTCATGATGGATTTTCTCCAAAGCCTGGTGAAAATAATCAACTCTCCTATCAGATTTATTTTCAAGCTTATCTAAAATTTCTGTATCAAATATAAAAATCGGCAACACTTTCAGTCCGGATTTCAATGCATGATGCAAACCTGCATTATCATTCAATCTTACATCTCTGCGAAACCAAAAAATAACAATCTTTTCCATATTAACGATTAAAACGTTCTTCTAGGATTTTGTACCGGTAATTAAAAATATCTTCCAGTTTCTTTTTCACCAAAATAGTATGCGCAATTTCTCCTAAAAAGCCTAAAGGGAGTTCATAATCAACCGTATCTTTCATTAAAACACCATTTTCATTTTCAATAAATTCATGATGATGATGCCAAAGCTTGTAAGGTCCTTTTTTCTGGAAATCAATAAAACTTTTCTGAAAATCAACTTTGAGAATCTCCGTCTGCCATTTCATTTTAATTCCAAACAAAGGCGAAACAAAATAATCGATAATCATTCCTTCATAAATCTCATCGTTTTCAAACTTCGTTAAAACGATGAATTTCATATCTTTTGGAGTAATTTCTGAAAGATTATTGGCAGAAGAAAAAAATTTCCAGGCCGTTTGGATGTCGCAATTTAATTGCTGTTCGCGATACAGTTGATGAATCATGCTTTTTTTTGAAAAGTTTTATGCAATAAAAGTACCATAAAAAACCACCCTTAAAGGTGGTTCATTTATTTTTATTTTAAAATGGGTTTAAAATTTTCTACAAATTATTTATAATGTAAAAATATCCCCGAATCGGTTGGTGTCCAAAATGCAGCTTTTTGTCCGGCAGCTTTCAAAGCATCATTAGCCCAGGTATTACAAGTATTCAGAAAACTATATTTTCCTTTGGCATCATAAAATGCGTCGTTATCGCTGTAAACCGCATTGGTAGGAATCAAAATAAAATTTTCGTTTTGATCTTTATCAAATTTATCATTGACAAAAGTGACTAACTTTTTATACTGTTCACGGCTAATCATGATCTTCTTGCAATCATCACCTTCCTTCATAACTTTATAATAGGTACAGTGCATCGCAGATTCGCTTAACCAGAATGCTGCTTTAAATGCTGTTGAAAATTTCAGATCTGCCCAAGTTGGTGTATCTAGATAAAAACCTTTATCGCCCCAACCGACCCCGACATAATTGTAATCTGTTCTTTTAGAAAGTGTATTAGCAAAAGGAATTTTCGTACTCCAGTCTTCCAGATCATTTTTTACAGGCATCACAATATCTGTGTGAACTCCGTTGGTATAAATATAAATCGGAATTTCTTTTTTCTGTCCGTCATCTTTTGCCGAAACTTTAATGAAAGGTAAAAGGTAGCCCAGAGCAACATACAGAACAACAATTCCTAAAATAATTCCTATTGTTTTTATTAAAAGGATGAACATTTTTCTCACCGTGATATTTAATTTAAGATTAATAAAATTTAATTTGCAATTTTTAGTAAAAGTATTTGTTTTAATCGAAAAAATCACTACATTTAATTACGAAATATTCACAAATATGCGTAAAAATACCAAATCCCAGAAAAGATTTAAAGTAAGAGTAAAGGTAGCTCCAAAAAGAGTACAAAAAAGACGTTGATTTTCAGGAGAAATACTCTCATGAAAGTCAATTTTTCTTTTTAGGAAAGGCTTTTACAGAAATTTATTCAGTTAAATCTTAACCTCCTTACAACGAAAAATGTAAGGAATGGACGATTATCTTCTTTAACTTTGGAAAGACAAAATTCCAAACGAGGGTTTATCACCAAAAATCTGACCTATTTTTTATCTGAAGATTTTTCCAAGAACTCAATATTTCTTTTCAAACCTGCAAATTTGGTTCTTTTAACCGGAGATTTTCTGAAAATCTCTGAGAAAAGTTCCTGCGTAAGTTCTTTCCATTCTCCCTTTTTGAAATTTTTCAATGATTCATTAGGCTGGAATTTACTTTGTTTATTAGGCGCTGAAAATCGATTCCACGGGCATACATCTTGGCAAACATCACATCCAAACATCCAGTCATCCATTTTATCGTGAAAATAATCCGGAATTTCATTTTTTAATTCAATCGTTGCGTAAGAAATACATTTGCTTCCGTCAACAATTTTTTCCGAAATAATGGCATTCGTCGGACAAGCGTCAATACATTTCCGGCAGGAACCGCAATGATCTGTTGTTGGATGATCGGGAATAAGTTCTAAATCACAAATAATTTCTGCTAAAAAATAAAACGATCCGCTTTGCTTAGTAATCAGGTTCGCATTTTTACCCACCCATCCGATTCCTGATTTTTTAGCCCAACTTCTTTCGAGAATGGGCGCAGAATCAACAAAAACCCGAAATCCAAATTCGCCGATTTCATCCTGCAGTTCGGAAACCATTTCTCGGAGAATATCTTTTATCACCTCATGATAATCTTCAGCATAAGCATATTTTGAGATCTTAAAATTCTCGAGCGTGGAAATTTTTTCTTCGGGAAAGTAATTATAAGAAAGCGAAATAACAGATTTTGAACCTTCTACCAGTAATCTGGGATCTAATCTTTTATCGAAATGATTTTCCATGTATTTCATTTCTCCATGAAAATTATTCTTTAGCCATTGCTCAAGTTTCGGGGCTTCTTCTTCTAAAAAATCTGCTTTTGAAATACCACAATTCTGAAACCCAAAACTTTTTGCTTTGGCTTTAATTAGCTGTGAATATTTTTCGGCACTTGAATTCATAATTTCGCCTTGCAAAACTAAGATTATTTTATAAATTTGTTTAGACTTTGGAATATTAAACAAAGGTATGCATCTTTGGAATACTCCATTTAATATTTTTTTTAACTCTAAATAGTAACAATTATGTCTTTAGCAGAAGTAATAAAATCAGGAAATTATGAATTAATTGATGTTCGTGAGCCAATGGAATTGGAAATGGACGGAAATATTGAAGGGGCTAAAAATATCCCGCTAGGTGAAGTAGAAGACAGACAGGAAGAAATTTTATCTATCGAAAAACCTGTTATTTTGTTCTGCAGAAGCGGAAACAGAAGCGGAAAAGCGTTGGAATATCTTAATTCGCAAGGCTTAAAAGACGGCTATAACGGCGGTGGTTGGGCTGAGCTTAAAGCGAATCTGGAAGCAAATCAAGGAACTTTTTAAAAGTTCCTTTTTTTATCTAAAATACTCAATGATGGAACTGAAAGAAAGATTTACACAAACCTGCTTTCCATTTACACAAGATCAAAATTTGATTGACTCTTTATGGCAGGAAATCGAAAAGAAATATTCTGGGAAAAGCAGACATTATCATAATTTGGAACATTTGGAAAATATGTTTTTAGAGCTTGATGCCGTAAAAGATCAAATTTTAAACTTTACAAATATTTCATTTTCTGTATTTTATCATGATGTTATTTATGATGCTTCATCCAAAACTAATGAAGAGAAAAGTGCCGATTTTGCAAGAAAAAAGCTTCAGCAATTAAACCTAAACACTGCTGATATTTCTGAAATCCATTTTCAAATCTTAGCCACAAAATCTCACCAAAAATCGGAAAACAAAGACACGAATTATCTTTTGGATGCAGATCTTTCGATTCTTGGAAAAGAGTGGGAAACCTATTTAGATTACACCAAAAAGATTCGAAAAGAATATTCTATCTATCCTGATTTTTTGTATAAACCTGGAAGAAAAAAAGTTTTGAAACATTTTTTAGAGCTTGAAAATATTTTTAAAACGGATGTTTTTAGAAAAAAATATGAAGCTAGAGCAAGAGAGAATATTTTATTTGAAATTGAGACTTTATAGATGAATTTTAAGCTTTGGCTAAAGCCAATTACTATCTGTTTTAAAAAAGTAAAGCGGACTAAAGTCCGCTCCTATTGATGCTTTAAGAATTCAAAACTGTAGTAATAAATTCTTTTGACCTTTCTAAAACTACCTCCGGATTTTCCTTGTGCGGTGTATGTCCAATATTGGGAATAATAAATTTTTCTGCTCTTCCACTTACTTGCGAAATTGTTTTTTCCACCTGTTCCAAAGTTCCGTATTCGTCAGCTTCACCTTGGATAAACAATAACGGAGACGTTATATTTTTCAGCAAATATTCAATATTCAAGGTTCTGAATCGGTAGCTTAACCAAATTTCAGTCCAAGCTTTGACAATCATTTCCACTTTATCACCATGGTATTTTTGTAAACGCTCAGGAAGATTAGTTGTTTTGTAAGCTTCCAACACATCTTTTACGCCTTTTACCGTTACATCTTCCACGAAAATATGTCCGGCTTCGCAGATAGTTACTTTTATTTTTTCAGGGTATTTTGAAGCTGTAATTAACGCGATTGTTCCGCCATCGCTGTGACCGAAAAGAATGACATTATTTATATTTAATTCATTCAAAAGATCATTCAGCAAATCGGCTTCAGATTCCATGTAATTATTTTCTCGTTCATGAGTTGGCATCGGGAAAGATTTTCCGTAGCCTAAACGATCGTAAACCAAAGTATTACATTGTGTAGCTTCTGCCAATTTTGCAGGAAAATCTCTCCAAAGTTGAGTCGAACCTAAAGAATCATGTAAAAAGACAATTGTTGGTTTATTTTTAAATGAATTATTATATTCTGTATAAAGTTTTTTATCATTTACATCGATAATCCTTCCTTCCATTACTTTAAACTTTGATTATAAGCTCGGATTGCTTGTTTCGTTAAATTCTTTCAATAAATTTTGGAAAACAGTTTCCACGGGTAAAACCTCATTAATCAAAGCCGAAACCTGCCCGATTTCTAATTCGCCATCTTCCATATCCCCTTCGAACATTCCTTTTTTTGCTCTGGCACGGCCTAAAGAAGCGATCAGAGATTCTTTATTTCTTCCCACGTTATAAATTTCTTCAAGCTCGTTAAAGAACTTATTCTTGACCATTCTTACAGGCGCCAATTCTTTCAAAGTTAAATGTGTATCGCCTTCCTGAAGTTGTGTGATTTTTTGTTTCCAATTATCGTGCGCACTGGCTTCTGTTGTTGCTGCAAAACGGGAACCGATCTGAACGCCGTCTGCACCCAAAATCATTGCCGCTTTCATCTGAGAACCTAAAGCAATTCCACCGGCTGCGATTAATGGTTTTGAAATATGTTTTCTGACGTTTGGAATCAAACAAAAAGTTGTTGTTTCGTCTCTTCCGTTGTGACCGCCTGCTTCGAAACCTTCCGCAACAATAGCATCAACTCCTGCATCTTCACATTTCACGGCAAATTTCGTAGAAGAAACTACGTGAGCGACTTTTACACCTTCCTTCTGAAGTGTTTCAGTATACGCTTTCGGGCTTCCGGCTGAAGTAAAAACGATCTTCACGCCTTCTTCCAAAATAATATTGATAATTTCTTCTAAATTCGGGTAAAGCAAAGCAACATTTACCCCAAAAGGTTTATCCGTAGCTTTCTTACATTTTTGAATATTTTCACGCAAAATATCAGGATACATACTTGCTGAACCAATTAATCCCAATCCACCACAATTTGAAACCGCCGAGGCCAGTCTCCAGCCTGAATGCCAAATCATCCCAGCCTGAATGATAGGATATTGAATATTAAACAATTCCGTAATTCTATTTTGATTCTGATGCATATCGTGAAGTTTTTTAGCTGAATTGAAATCTATAAATTGGCTCATATTGTAAAAATAATAAAAACCACGCTTCCACAAAGTATTTCAGCACTTTTTTGCATAAAAAAACCTCCAGAACTTCTGAAGGTTTTTTGTTTATTTTTTGATGGCGTCTTTATTCCAGTTGCCTTTCAGCTGACAAGTATCGTAACGCTTGTCGATGGAAATAAAGGTAGTGGGCAGTTTTGAATTCACAAACTTTTCAACCATTTCGCTTTTCTTTTTATTAAGCGCCATTTGCTTTATTCTGTCATAGTCAGTTTCAAGCTTAATCTGGTGCGCAGGAATTACGTCTTCCACTTTAATGATCTTTACCACTTTTCTTTCTCTGTCATCAACGTCATCAAAAGCTGTTGTAATATCATCTTTGTTAAGACCAGCTAATTCGTAGCTGATTGTTCCCGGAATACTTTCTCTTTCCAGTTTGTTTGAACCGTCAGATCCTGGAATCACCCCTCCGTTGAACTTCGTTCTTTTATCATCCGAGAATTTAAACGCGGCATCTTTAAAGGTAATTTTACCATCAAGAATTAACGTTCTGATACTATCCAGTTTCTTTTTAGCCGTTGTAATCTCCTCGTCTGTAGGAGTCGCTTTTAAAAGAATATGTCTTGCATCATACTGCTTTCCTGATTTTTTTATCAACTGAATTAAATGATAACCAAATTCAGATTCTACAGGATCAGAGATTTCTCCTTCCTGAAGGTTCAAAGCAGTTGCTTCAAACGCTTTTACCATCTGCCCTTTGTTGATGTTTTTATACAAACCACCGTTAGACGCAGATCCTGTATCTTCAGAATAAATTCTTGCCTGGCTTTCAAAAGTTTCACCTCCCTGAATATCTGCTTTTACTTTCTTCAGTCTGTTGATAATCTCCTGTTTGTGAGCTTCGGTAAGCTTCGGAGCCATCTCGATCTGAGCTAAAGAAACCTCATCCTTAATCTCAGGAAGCTGGCTTTTATATAAGTTATAGAAATCTGTTACTTCGTTTGGTGTAACGTCTGCCTTTTCAGTAACTCTCTGGTATTTAGCCTGTCCGTAATATTGGTCGGTGTCAATTTTTTCAATGGCATTTTTCATTTCATAACCATTTCTGAATTTATACGCTGCCAACATTGTTTTCTCGTCCGGAAACTGAGAAAGCATCTGCTGATATTTAGCATTTGCCTGATCTTTGATAGCCGCAGAACGGTTTTCAATTAAGGTATCTTTTTTAGCTTCATATACCAAAAGCTTATTGTTAAGAAGATTTTCAAGGAAATCACACTTATCAACATTACTGGATGCCCCCTGTTGTTTTGCGTAATTTATCTGCTCGTTGATATCAGACTCCAAAACAATTTCATCACCAATTACAGCAGCAATACCATCCACTAATTCTCCTTGTTTTAACTGAGCTTTCATGGTATTTGTAGCAAATAACATGATGAAAACTCCAAAAAGAAAAGTGATTTTTAGTTTATTTATCATTTTACTATTTTAAACAAGTTGCAAATTTAGAATTCTTAATGAATTACACTAAATTTTTTATTATAAATATTTCTTAAAAAGATTTATTTATTGCAGTTCTACATCAAAAGTCGTCAATTCTTTAAATTGTCTCAATCTGCTGAACATATCCGCTTCGCCTACTTCCTGAATTCTTTCTGTTCCGAATTTTTCAACCGTGAAAGAAGCCATTGCAGAACCTACGATTAAAGCAGATTTCATAGTTTCGAAATCAATCTTTTCTTTTTTAGCCAAGTACGCTGCAAAACCTCCCGCGAAAGTATCTCCCGCTCCTGTTGGATCGAATACATCTTCTAACGGCAATGCAGGAATCGCGAATACTTTGCTATCATGGAAAAGTAAAGCACCATGCTCTCCTTTTTTAATGATCACATATTTCGGTCCCATTGTATGAATCTTCTTAGCTGCTTTTACCAGAGAATATTCTCCTGAAAGTTGTCTTGCTTCTTCATCATTGATAGTGATCACATCTGTTTTAGCAATCATATCCATCAAAATATCCAACGCAGAATCCATCCAGAAATTCATTGTATCAAGGATTACCAGCTTCGGACGCGTATTCATCTTTTCAAGAACTGAAAGTTGCACTCCCGGGTGAAGGTTTCCTAATAATAAGATCTCTGCATCTTGCATAGAATCTGGGATTTTCGGGTCGAAGTTCTCTAATACGTTTACTTCTGTAGCCAACGTATCTCTCGTATTCAAGTCGTTGTGGTATTTACCAGCCCAGAAGAAAGTTTTACCTTCTTTTACGATCTCAAGCCCCTCAATGTTAATATCTCTATTGGTAAACATATCCAGATGTTCTTGTGGGAAATCTCCTCCTACTACAGAAACGATTCCGGATTTTACGCCTAAAATAGACGAAGTAATACCAATATAAGTAGCGGCACCTCCTAAAATTTTATCTGTTTTCCCAAATGGCGTTTCGATTGCGTCAAATGCAACACTTCCTACAACTAAAAGTTTCATATTTTTTTCAAAGTATATTTTAAAGACTAAATTATTTTTTCCATTCAAATGTATCCAGCAAATGCTTCATATCTTTTTTGATATAATCTACTGCCGGCGCTAGAGAATCCGGTTTCGGTCTCGTATTAAAGTATAAATAAGCAGTGACGAAATGTTTCGTACTGTCTGTAATGTAAAATTGAAGATTAGAAGCCGTTTGCCCTTTCAATTCATAGAAATTTCCGTAGACCTTTTTTTCAGGATATTCGAAAGATTTCGTATCGATTGCACTTGCTTTAATGGTATGTTCGTACACCATTTTTTCAGCCTCTTTGATGTGTGCATCAAAATCATTTTGTATCGGATAATACGTCACAAAAACCTTAGCCTTCATTTTCGGATAGTTCAGATAATACCAGCAAGGTCTTTTGGCATCCGCAATCTTGGCAAAATCTGAATATTCAAAAGTATAAGCACAGTTGTTTTCAAATTTCTGATATTTCGGAGCCGGATATTCTAAACGAAGTTCCCCATACGGCTTGGGAATAGGATCTTTTCCACAAGACAGCAGCAGTAACGACGCGAAAATAAAAATGACTTTTTTAATCATTTTGCAAAAGTACAAATTAGATTTCAGATTTTGGGAGACAAATTTCAGCATTTCAATGCGTTTTGAATTTGAAAATTGAATTTTATTAAGATGGCTTTGTTTTTAACGCAAAGGGCACTAAGATTTTTTCGACTGGTATGCTTTTTAAGTTCACAAAGGCGTTTCACTTAACTAAGATCGCAAAAATTTTAACAGTATGAATCATCATACGGTTTGTCATTCCGTAGGAATCTAAGCAATCATTTTTTTAATTCAATGCTAATACTTTGTCTAGATTCCTACGGAATGACAACTACGTGTGATTTTTTGTATTACAAAATTCCGTAAGCCTTATCATAACTCTGAATATAATTTTCTAATGGTTTGGGGAAAGACATCTCGTGAGAGCCTTCAACATTGGTTATTTTATATTCATTTTCAATTACAAATTTATTCCAAGCTTCTTCTGAATCTACCTCAACATTAAAGATTTCTATGCTTAAATTCTTGTGTGTAAGTTTATGATTAACCGTTTTTATGCTTTTAATAAAAGGAATTAAATCATCAGAAATCGTAGGAGGAAATTCAAATAATTTCTTCCAGATAAAATCATCTTTTCTCTGTTGAATTAAAAACTGTCCGTTTCTATGAACGAAATAATATTTCAGATCTAAATCTTCTGCTTTTACTTTTTTCTTCTTAACAGGAAATTCTGAAATTTTATGTAATGAAAAAGCTAAACAATCATTATTTAAAGGGCATTCTCCGCAAAGAGGATTTTTAGGCTTACAAACTTCCGAACCTAAATCCATCATCGCCTGATTAAAATCGCCCACATTTTCAGGTAAGATTAAATGAGCCAATTCAGAAAAATAATTGAAAGCTCTTGAATTGGAAATATCGAAATCATCAGCAAACAATCGACTTAAAACACGATAAAAGTTACCGTCAACCGCAGGAATCTTTTCATCAAAACAAATACTGGAAACCGCAGCAGCCGTATATTTCCCTACTCCTTTCAATTTTAAAATTTCATTATATTCATCAGGAAAAACACCTCCAAATTCGTTCATAATCTGCTGAGCCGCTTTATGAACATTGATCGCTCTTGAATAATAACCCAAACCTTTCCAATACAATAAAACTTCATTTTCATCGGCTTCCGCCAAAGTTTTTGCATCGGGAAACCTTTTGATGAAATTATTATAGTGATTCAGCCCCTGTTGGATTCTCGTCTGCTGAAAAACAATCTCACAAATCCAGATTTTATAGGGATCTTTAGTCTGTCTGAATGGTAAATCACGGGCATTTTTTTTATACCATACCAGAAGTTGATTTCCGATATGTTTGAAGTCTGCGTTTTCTATCTTTTCCAAAAGTTTTTGTCTTCTTCATTTTAGATGCTTCGACAAGCTCAGCATGACAACGCTACAAATTTGCTGCTATAAAACAGCTAGTATTCAAAATGTCATGCTGAAGCCTGTAAAAGCATCTATTTATTAATGCAAAGATAATTTAATTATTTTTCACAGGATAAACAGGAGCGCCCGTAACCCATTGATATTTTATTTTCTTCTCTTCCGCAATAAATTTAAAGCCTTTTAATTTTTGAAGGAAAATATAAGAAGAATCTTTTTTAAACTTTAATTTTTGCGTCGAAAGAATTTCAATCGGAAAAGTCACTATAGAATCGCGTGTAGTTTTCTTTACGCTTCCAGCATTAATTTTATAAATGAAAAAAGATTTTCCGCGTCCTGCAGAGCTGTCGACAAGTTGAGTATTTGAGGTGGAAAGCACCATATCACTTTTGTCATAAGCTTCATCTTCACTCATAACATAAGCTTGATTTTCGGATCTTTCGTCTTTAAAAAGATCAACCTTATACTCATCTGGTCTTTGATATTTTTTTTCACAACTGAATAAAAAAACCATAAAAAGTACAGGCAAAAAATGATTCAGCCTTAATTTCATATTCAATTTCATAAGATTTGGTAGAAAAAAACCGATGTTTGAAAGCATCGGTTTAGTATTTATAATTCGGTTATATTTAATCCTGAATATATTCAGCGTCCCACTCGTTACCATCGTCTCCCTTATGTCCGTCCAGTTTAATAACGAAACTTTTTGTAGGGAAATAAGGCGTTAAACGAATATCCAGCCAAACTCTGTCTTTGTTCACTTTATCCTGCTCGAAACGAACAATCTTGAACTTTTCAATCAATTTATCAGCACCTTTGATACCGTCTAAGAAAGTAACAATTTGTCTTCTCAAATCGTCCTCGTTTCTCGCATTCCAGTTTTCGAAAGCTCTTCTGTTCAGGAAATCAAGCAAAACTTTAGTTACGTAATCGAATACACGAACCACGGAATAGGTCTGAAGCCCGATATTGTCTCCTGTAAACAATGTTTTTGCCGAGAAAGCCATGATTTTCCCATATTCGTTGACCATAGGAACCAGTCCCATTTTTTCCAACTGAGAAATTTCACTTTTCTTCAATTCAAATTTCACGGCATCTACTTCATTGATATTACCATGCTTTTTACCTGCCGCAACCTGAGACATCAATGTTTTATGAATCTTTCCAGCCAATGAAGTTGAAGGCGGAAGCTCTACATTTTCCTCTTCTCCTACTTCTTCAGCTTTTCCACGACCTACAAGCCAGTTACACGTCATGATGACATTACTTCTGTGCAATTCGCCACCAGTCAAATTAGCAGAATGGAATAAATCTACCACGTCATCCGGCTTATCCAGATTCGCAAAATCCGTAACCATCATTACTTTGTTTTCGTTACAGATTTTAGCCCATTTTTCGATCACTTTATTCGATCCTAAATATCCTGGAATTGCCAAGATAGAATAGTTATCTCTAAGATCTAAACGGTCATAATAATTTTTAAATTCTTCGGAAATCGCGTCTATAAACAAAGGATTATCCAAATCTGAAACCTGCTCCAGACTTGCATTAACAATACTTACGTTATCAACCTTATCAAGCTCGGTATTTTTGTAGAATTGCGCTACCGTTCTGTAGTTGGTTTCCAACAGACGTACGGCATCCAAAGCGTTTTTTAAGTTTGATTTTAAATTCTGATCTGCAGCCTGTGCTTTAGATTTGCAGGTATCTGCCATTTTATCAGCCGATTCATTTTTTTCCAAAAGATCTATCCAAAGGTTAATTTTTTGAAGCAATTCTTTTCTTTCGTCTGATTTATTATTATCGTTAAGGAAGATTTCTTTCCTCGCCTTTCTCGTAGGGTTCATATTGGCGATTCCGTCTACAACAGATTCCACAAAACCAAATCCTCCTATTTTATTGAGTTCGGCAAGCGGATTACCTTTCGGTTGCCCCGCATGTTGCTGCTGTTGTCCTTGTTGTTGGTTCTCAGCTGCCTGTAATTTACTATCCATGATTAATGTAAAGTCTTTAGATTATTTTTCAAGTTCTTGTGCCACTTCTTTCAATACTTCCACAAACGCAGCTCTTGTCTGATCGTTTTCCAGCATATTACGCAGAATTTTATTCGTTTTCAGCTGGCGTACAATTTTGTTGTATTGCTCCTGCTCCATGCTGAGTTGCTGTAAATAGTCAGATTTTTGCGTAAGATTTTTTGGGGTGACGTCCGCAAGATTTTGAAAACGGAACTCCTCTTCTACCACATTACCGTCTTCCGTTTCGTGTTGTACGCTTACAGAAGGTTGGAAATGTTTGAAGACGTCGTCCACAGTTTTTAATCCTGTTACAATTTCAGGAACGTATGTTTCGTCTGTTGTAAGTTGGCTCACAATCAGCGACTTATTTTCCTGGATTTCCTGGATAGCTTCATTAGCGTCTACTTTTACTTCGTTTCCGCCAACGCCATAATTAAACATTGCCATATTATTGTTATTTTGAGATTTGCTGTTTTGGTATGAATTGGTTTTATCTGCATCAAATAACTGACCAATCCAGTGTTTAAATTTAAAAAAAAACTGTAACATACAAAATATTGTTAAGATTTTTCTTGAAATATTTAATATAATTAACTAAATATCGGTTTAAAATTAATATTTTATGGATTACTAAGCTAAGGAAAAATAAATAAAAAAACGCACCATTTCTGATGCGTTTTTCTTTTCTAACAATTTTTGGCTTGTCTTACCAAATTTTTATTCTGTCTGCCGGAGCTTTATACATTTTATCCCCAGGCTTGATATCAAATGCTTTGATGAAGGCGTCCTGATTCACCAATGGGCCGAACGCTCTGTAAATTCCCGGCGAGTGCGGATCTGTCTTCACCTGATTCGTCATATACTGATCGGTAGCTTTAGTTCTCCAAACCGTTGCCCAGCTCATGAAAAATCTCTGATCTTGTGTGAAACCACTGATTAATCCAGGATTTCCTTTATCTTTCAAATACATTTGCAATGCATCATAAGCGATATTTACCCCACCAAGGTCAGCGATATTTTCGCCGTTTGTGAAAGTTCCGTTTACAAAAGTTCCTTTTACCGGCTCGTATTTGTCATACTGAGCAGCAAGTGCTTTAGTTGCTTTTTCAAAGTTTGCTTTGTCTTCCGGAGTCCACCAGTCTACCAAGTTACCGTCTGCGTCGAACTGCGCACCTGAATCATCAAATCCGTGGCTCATTTCGTGACCGATAACCGCACCAATTCCACCGAAATTAACAGCAGCATCAGCTTGCGGATTGAAGAATGGCGGCTGAAGAATTGCAGCAGGGAATACGATTTCGTTGTTTACTGGGTTGTAGTAAGCATTTACCGTTTGTGGCGTCATTCCCCATTCAGATTTATCAACCGGTTTTCCGATTTTAGCTAAATCTTTGTTGTATTGCCATTCTGTAATATTCTGTAGGTTTGAATATAAATTTCCACCTTTTGCTTCAGAAACGATATTTAATTTAGAATAGTCTTTCCATTTATCAGGATAAGCAACTTTTACCGTGAATTTGTTTAATTTCTCTGTTGCTTTCACTTTTGTGGTAGCAGACATCCACGCCAGGTTATTGATGTGAACGGCAAAACTTTTCTTCAAATAATCAATTAGCTCAACCATCTGCGCTTTAGCTTCTGCAGGGAAATATTTTTCAACATATAATTTCCCGAAAGCTTCACCCAAAACGCCATTCACTAAAGAAAGACCTCTTTTGTTCATCGGGCGTTGCTCTTTTTGTCCCTGAAGATATTTAGAATAGAAATCAAATCGTATTTGCTCTAATTTTTCATCTAAATTGCTTGCATTTCCGTTAATTAAATGATATTTAAGATAATCTTTCAACAACGGAAGGTTCTTTTGAGTAACGAACTGATCCATATTCTGGTAATATTTCAGCTCACCAATAATTACTCTGTTGGTGTCTACACCTGCATCTTTAAGATATTTAGCAAGGTTTACATTTTTCACCAAACTTCCCAATTCAGATACATTTTTAGGATTATATCTTAAATTGGCATCTCTGTTTTGCTCAAGCGTCAATAAATAATTCCCTAATTGCTTTTCGAAATCAACTACATTTTTTGCAGAAGCTTCAGCATTTTTATATCCTAAAACACCAAATAGCTTTCCTACATACGATTGATATTCTGCTAAAGTTTTGGTGTTGGCTTCATTTACTTTCTGATAGTAATCTCTTCCCAATCCCAAATCTGGACCGCCAAGATATACGGCATTCATTTTAGAATCTTTCAAATCTGCACCAACTCTCCATCCGTAGAAAGAATTGTCACCTAATTTTGTAGCATCTAAAAGATATTTCTGTAAATCGTTAAGATTTTTAATGGCATCGATTTTTGCTAAATCTGCCTTAATAGGTGATAATCCGTCTGCATTTCTTTTATTGGTATCCATAAAAGAAGCGTATAAATTCTGAATTTTCTGACCTTCAGAACCAGCAGGATAAGATTCGGATAAAATTCCGCTTAAAATTTCCAATGAAGCATCGTCTACATTTTCTCTCAACGCATTGAAAGATCCCCAACTCGCTTTATCAGAAGGAATTTGAGTAGTTTTTACCCAATTTCCGTTTACGTAGCTAAAAAAGTCATCTTGCGGACGCACACTTTTATCCATATAAGATAAATTGATCCCCTCCTCTTTTACTTCTTCTTGTCTCACCGGTTCTACAGATATTGTTGATTCAGTTTTTTGAGCTGCATCTGCGGTTTTGGTAGTACCACATGAATTTAAAAATACCAAACCCGAAAAGGCAAGTATTCCAATATTTAGCTTTTTCATTAAAGATAATTTTTGATTTTACACAAACTTACCAAATATACGAATTAGTTTATAAATGATAAGGGATAAATAGTAATTGATGAAAAGGATAAAGTCTAATTCTTTATATGGTTTAAAATTAATGAAATAAGTTTATGCTTTCCATGCTTCAATAGGCAACTGTTTTTATAATGACAACCTTCCCTAGCCCCGATTGACACGACATCCTTTTTGGTTGCGGGCGCAGCGAAGCGGAGCCCGTAACCAAAAAGATAAAG
>DKLU01000082.1 GCA_002455915.1 Chryseobacterium sp. UBA6632 | reverse complement strand
TTATCCAAATTACGATATTATGAAAAAGAAAAACTCAAAAAAGCCGTTTTTCGCTTCATTTCTTGAAAAGCAAATTCAGGATCCAGAAGCTATTCAGGGAGGTACAACTTCCATCACTACTGCTCCGTTAATTGATGCCAGCACGGCTCCTGTAATGGATACAGTTACACGTCCTGGTGGCGATCATGTAACATTGAAGTATCCTTCAGATAGCGATGAAGATACAATTTTGGTATAAAAACTATCAAAATCTAAACTAAAATCAATCAAAATAAAATATTATGAATAATAAGAATTCAAAAAAACAGCCTTTTTTTGCTAAATTTTTAGAAAAGCAATTGAAAGATCCTGAAACAGTAAAAGGAGGTACAGATATTACAATTCCTGAAAGAGATTCTGTAATGACTAACAAATTTAATGATACGGCAACATTGCCTGAAAAAGATCTAGCTCATACTCAGAAGTATCCGTCAGACGGTGATGATGATGTGCAATATCTTGACTAATTATCTTTATAGTTTAAAATCGTACTTACAACTATATTAAAATGAAAGGAAACTTAAAAAGTTAAGTTTCCTTTTTTAATAAAACTTACCTCAATGATTCTTTGCATCACCCACTCACAGGATTTTTATAATGTAGATCTCTTTTTTGATTATCTAAAAGAGAAAAATATTCCGTATTTCAGACTCAACTCAGATCATCTGAATCATCTTCAGAAAATTAATGTGAATGAAAATTCTTTTGAATTAACAGATGAATCAGGGAACAAAATTCACTCAAACGATATAAAGGCAGTTTGGCACAGAAAATCTTGGCGAATTAATATTCCGGAGGAATTGGATGAAAATTATGAAAGAATTTTTCTTAAAGAATATGCTGCCCTTCGTGAAAATTTGATGAGCACATTAGAGCATATTCCGTGGATCAATCCTTTTGAAAGTGAAAAAAAAATAGACCGCAATAAAATGCTTCAGCTGAAAATTGCCAAAAAGCATAATTTAATAATACCTAAAACGCTTTTTTCTAATGATAAAGAGCAAATCACAACATTTTTCCATCAACATTGTAACGGAAAAGCAGTGGCAAAACTTCATGGCGTAATCACCAAGTCGATGAACGGAGAAAATTTTCTTTCAACGACAGTGATCGATGAAAATAATTTGGAATTTATTGCTGATATCGCGTATTGCCCAATGATTTTTCAGCCTTATATAGATAAAGAATATGAACTGAGAATCGTTTATATCGATGGTGAATTTTTTACAGGAAAAATTAATAACAGCGAAAATCCTGACTGGCGAATTGCTCAGGGAAATTTTTTTTGGTCAGAATATGATTTGCCTGAATATATTAAAGCCAGTTTAACCGCCATGATGAAAGAAATGGATCTTTACCTCGGAGCCATAGACATGATTAAAGGCAGAGACGGAAAATACTATTTTTTAGAGGTAAATCCTCAGGGAGAGTGGGGAATGCTCCAGAAAGAATTAAATTTTCCCATTGCACAGAGAATTGCAGACAATCTTATAAAAAGAATACATACTAATGAACAAAATCTTAATTATAACGCATACAAAAGATAATTTTTCAATCGAAAAAGTAACGGAATGTATTGAAAAAAACGGATGTGAAGTGATCCGTTTTGATGTAGATTTATATCCTTTAAAAAATAAATTAACCACTTCATTTCAGGATGGAAAATGGAATACGATCTTAGAAACACCTGAAGCAAAATATCGTTTGGACGATATTGCAGCTATTTGGTACAGAAGAGCGTATAATATTGGCGAAGGTTTGCGCGAAGAATTAGATCCTAAATTTTTTGGTGCTGCGATGGGCGAAATCCGTAATACACTTTTCGGGTTTATAGAATCGGTTGATGCTTATTCGCTGGGGAAACCAAGTGTTTACAGAAGGCTCGACAGTAAAGAAGAGCAACTGAAAATTGCTGACAAAATTGGATTGAAAATTCCGGAATCATGCCTTACAAATAACGCGGATGAAGCCAAAGAATTTATTTTAAAACATAAAAATGTAATCGCCAAAATGCAAACTGGTTTCGCGATATATGAAGATGGTGTTGAAAATGTGGTGTTTACCAATGTGGTTTCTGAAGATAAGTTAGAAGAATTAGATTCGCTTTTGTATTGTCCGATGCAGTTTCAGAAGATGATTGAAAAGAAAAAAGAACTTCGTGTAACGGTTGTCGGTCGTGATGTCTATGCTTTTGAAATTGATTCCCAACAGTCTGAAGATGCTAAAATCGACTGGCGAAAAGACGGCGTGAATTTAATCGATAAATGGATACAGACCGAGCTTCCGAAAGATATTGAAGACAAAGTGTTGGAGTTATTGGATGTATACCATGTTGATTACGGCGCGCTGGATATCATCGTTTCGCCGGAGGATGAATATTATTTTATCGAAATCAACGCAGCCGGTGAGTTTTTCTGGCTGGATAATCTTACCGAAGGAAACCAGATTTCTAAAAGTATTGCCGATGTTTTATGTGACAAAGCCCCAAGGCGAGACAATGCCGTTTTAATGGAAACAAAAATCTAAACAATAATAATTTTTATCAATAGAAACGGGCTTTAGTCCGTTTTTCTGTTTTGTACAAAGAAGTAGAGGTATCCAAAAGCTTCTTGAATTTAAAATTTTACGACTTTTGTCCATATTTCGTCTTAAAATCTCCTTTAAAAATCGCAAATTTGCAGTTGCCTATTTCGGCTGTTTTTTCGAATTGCCGATTAGGAAATATTGTCATAAATTTAGTCCACAACCAAGTAAAAATAATGAATGGTTTTTGTAACAGGTGCCACTGGAATTTTGGGTAGGGTCGTCGCTCTGGAACTTCTGAAGAGAGGGCAAAGTGTGCGTGCCTCGAAGCGCCCGACAAGTAATCTGGATGATGTGAAGCATTCTTATCAGTTTTATACTGAAAATCCGGATGAATTTTTTAATAAAATTGAGTGGATTGATGTTGATTTTGATGATATTCACGCCCTTCAGGATGCCTTAAAGGGTGTGGATGAGGTCTACCATTGCGCAGCAAAAGTAGGATTTAACCCGAAAGATGATAAAGAAATTTATCATACCAATATCAAAGGAACTGAAAATTTACTATTTGCCTGCGAAGGTTCTGAAGTTAAAAAATTTCTTCACGTAAGTTCGATTGCGGTGCTTGATCTTTTTAATGAAAAAGGAGAATTAGACGAAAGTTCAGATTTCAATCCCAAAGATGAGCATTCTGCTTATGCACTTTCCAAGCATCTTTCAGAAATGGAGGTATGGAGAGCTTCTGCCGAAGGACTGAATACCGTTATCGTAAATCCGGGAATGATTGTCGGAAGCGGAAACTGGGGCAACAGCAGCGGAGATATTTTCCCGACTTTTGAAAAGAATAGTTTTACATTTTCCGGCGGCACAAGCTATGCCGATGTAAGAGACGTAGCGAAGATCTGTATTGAACTGATGGAGAAAAATATGTTTGCAGAACGTTTCATAATTATTTCTGAAAATAAAAAATATGCTGATCTGGGAAAACAAATCAGAAAAGCTTTAGGTTTAAAAGAAGCAAAAATACTTTCCGATTTTCAGCTGAATGTTGGAGTTTGGGCCAATACGCTTTTCGGATGGCTGATTCCTGTATTAAGAATGGCAACAAGAACCAATGTGAAAGCAATTTCTTCATTGAATATTGTTTCCAACCAAAAAGTGAAAGATCGATTAAATTACCAGTTCATTCCCTTAGAAGAATCGGTAGATTTTCATCTTAAAAATTATATAAACGACAAAAAGCTTAAGAAATGAATCTTGCAGAGGCGATTATCATAAAGAATGTAGAAAAACATCCTATAAAAGCTGCCATTGGCTTTAAAAAGAAAGAAGGAGGATGGAAGGAACTGAGCTGGAAAAAATTCAGTGAAGTGGTATATAAAACTGCCAATGCACTAAAAACTGCCGGAATTGGAGAAAATGATAAAGTAGCGATTTATGCAGATAATTCCGGAGAGTGGATGATTTTCGATTTGGCGATTATGTCTGTAGGCGCCATTACCGTACCTATTTATTCCACCAATAATGCAGAGCAAGCAGAGCATATTATTACTGACTCTCAGGCTAAGATGATCATGGTAGGAAATCAGGCACAATATGATGCGTGTCTTGATCTTTTCCAGAAAGAAAGCAGCTTGGAAACGATCATCATTTCTAAAAAAGCGGTCTGGATTAAAAAAGAATTCAGCAGTTTTTATCTTGAAGATTTTATTGCGAAATCATCTCCAAAGTTTGAAATTCAGAAAAAGG
Source organism: Chryseobacterium sp. UBA6632 (assembly GCA_002455915.1). GTDB lineage: Bacteria > Bacteroidota > Bacteroidia > Flavobacteriales > Weeksellaceae > Chryseobacterium. The sequence continues at coordinate 1,921 of DKLU01000082.1, read as the reverse complement.
AATTCGATGATGTAGCAACCCTTATTTATACTTCCGGAACTACAGGAACTCCTAAAGGGGTAATGTTAACGCACGGAAATTTTATCAAAGCATTTGATGCTCATTTTGAATTTTTTAAGTTTAAAAATTTTGAAGAAGAGCTTTCACTGGCATTTTTACCGCTAACCCACGTTTTCGAAAGAAGCTGGAGCTTACTTTGTATGTACGGTGGCGCCCGAGTGTATTTCCTTGAAGATCCGAAAGATATTGCAAAAACGCTTGAGGAAGTAAAACCAACCATGATGTGTGCGGTTCCGAGATTTTTCCAAAAAGTATATGCAGGTGTTTTGGAAAAGGCAGAAGAAGGATCATCATTAAAGAAAAAGATCTTCAACTGGGCTGTGGAAGTTGGAAAACAAACGGCCGAATTCAGAAGAAATGAGCAAACGGCTCCAATTGGTTTAAAACTGAAAGAAGGAATTGCCGATATGCTGGTTTTTAGTAAAATTAAAGGAAAAATGGGTGGTAGATTATGGTTTTTGCCATGTGGCGGTGCGTCTTTATCTCCTGAAGTTACCCAGTTTTTCGAATCGATGGGAATTCATATTACCGTTGGATATGGTTTAACGGAAACAACAGCAACTTTAACCCTTTTTCCGTTAACTCATTTTGAACATGGAACAAGCGGAAAGCCTTTGCCGGGCGTAGAAATGCGTATCGGTGAAAATGATGAAATCCAGGCGAGAGGAAATGGGATCATGAAAGGGTATTACAACAAACCTGAGGAAACACAGAAAGTTTTCACTGAAGATGGCTGGTTTAAAACGGGTGATGCAGGAAAATTTGATGACAAAGGAAATTTAATTATTACCGACAGAATCAAAGATCTTATGAAAACTTCTAACGGAAAATACATTGCTCCGCAACAGATTGAAAACCTTTTAACGAATAATAATTTTATTCAGCAGATTGTTCTTATTGCGGAGGGAAGACAGTTTGTTTCTGCCTTAATTGTTCCTAACTTTGAGTTTTTAAAAGAATATTTGAAGAAAAATAATATTCCGTTTACCAACTGGGAAGAAATTGTTACAAAGAAAGAAATTATCGATCTTTATAAAGAGAAAATAAAAGAATTGCAATCTCATCTGGCAGATTATGAAAAGGTAAAGAAATTTACGTTGATGCCCGCGGAATTTGACATCAATACCGGAGAAATAACTCCGACTTTGAAGGTGAAAAGAAATGTGGTTCTTAAAAAATATTCAGATATTATTGAGAAAATGTATTAAAAATTTAGCTTAATAAAATTTTATCATTTTTAAATTAAACTATGACAACAACACAAGAATTTTTAGGAAAAGAAGAATTTTCGATATATACGCAAACGGTTTCGGAAAGGTGTCCTTCGAATATTGCCCTGATCAAATATTGGGGGAAATACGACAATCAGATTCCGGCGAACCCGAGCATCAGTTATACTTTGAATAACTGTAAAACCAATACTACAATGGAGTTTTTGGCGGATGAGCCTTTTTCTGTTCAGACTTTTCTGGCTGGAAATGAAGAAGTGAAGTTTGCCGAAAAAATAGAAAAATATTTCAAAAATATTGAGCAGTATCTTCCGTGGATTTTGAAAGGAAAATACATCCTCCGAACTGAAAATACATTTCCTCACAGCTCAGGAATTGCGAGCTCGGCATCTGGCTTTGGAGCAATTGCAAAATGTCTGATGAAGCTTGACGGAGTTTTTTCAGGGATAGATTCAGAAGAAGAATCACTTAGAAAAGCTTCTTTTCTGGCAAGATTGGGAAGTGGAAGTGCATGCCGAAGTTTATACAACGGATTGGTCGTTTGGGGAGAATCTCAGGTGAGAGGAAGTTCAGATCTTTTTGCCGTAAAATATCCGGATGAAGAAATTCATGATATTTTCAAAGATTTTAAT
>DKLU01000081.1 GCA_002455915.1 Chryseobacterium sp. UBA6632 | reverse complement strand
ACAAAAACTCTTATACACTTAAAAAATTGGAGGAATTAATTATTACTAGAAATAAACAACTTCACAAAAAGCCATATATACAACAAGTTGAAGATGATTTGGAAAAACTACAAAATGGAGATGAATTTACATTCATATTGAAGGATAATTTGTTTACAGTTGATAAGAAAAATTGCAAGCATTATAATAATGCAATTGAAAACTTTAAAAACTACTTTGTTATTCCTTTTAATGAGGGGAAATTACAGGAAAATGAAATTTTAACTAAAATATAAAACTACGGCTAAAATTGTATTGGCAAAATTTAGGGTTCAATCTTAAATTGTAATATTACTTTTCTCGTTAAATCAATTCTCATTTTTCCAACACAAAAAAACTCCCTCTCATTCGAAAGGGAGTTTCTATATTTAAAAACTTTGAATTACATATAAGCTTCAATCGGCTCACAAGTACAAACCAAGTTTCTGTCTCCGTAAGCTTCATCAACTCTTGAAACAGAAGCGAAGAATTTGTGATCTCTTACCCACTCTAGCGGATAAGCTGCCTTTTCTCTGCTGTAAGGTTTATCCCAAGAATCCGAGATTACCAATTGCTCTGTGTGAGGTGCATTTTTCAATACGTTGTTAGCAGCATCAGCTTCACCGTTTGCAATCTCATCAATTTCATGTTTAATTGCAATTAGAGCTTCTGCAAAACGATCGATTTCTGCTTTGCTTTCAGATTCAGTTGGCTCGATCATCAATGTTCCGGCAACCGGGAAAGAAACTGTTGGCGCGTGGAAACCATAATCCATCAATCTTTTCGCAACATCAGCCACTTCAATTCCTAAAGATTTAAACTGTCTGAAATCTACGATACATTCGTGAGCTACTTTTCCATTTTCGTTTGAATACAAAATCGGGAAATGTTCCGCTAAAATTTCTTTCAAATAATTAGCATTTAAAATCGCGTGTTCAGTTGCTTTTTTCAACCCTGAAGTTCCCAGCATTTTAATGTAAGCGTAAGAAATATTTAAGATCAATCCAGAACCGTAAGGCGCTGCAGAAATACCTTCGATAGATTCTTTAGAACCTACTTTGATATTGGCATTCGTAGGAAGGAATGGAACCAGGTGTTTCGCCACACAAATAGGGCCAACTCCCGGACCTCCACCTCCGTGAGGAATCGCAAAAGTTTTGTGAAGATTTAAGTGACAAACGTCTGCACCGATGTTTCCAGGACTTGTATATCCTACCTGAGCATTCATGTTCGCACCATCCATATAAACTTGTCCGCCGTGTTCGTGGATTAAGTTTGTAATTTCGATAATGTTAGCATCAAAGAATCCGTAAGTTGACGGATACGTGATCATTACACAAGATAAGTTAGCAGAATGCTGTTCTGTTTTTGCTTTAAGATCTTCGAAATCAATTTCTCCGTTCTCAAGGTTTTTCACAACAACAATTTTCATACCTGCCATTGCTGCAGAAGCAGGGTTGGTTCCGTGTGCAGATTGAGGAATCAATACTACATTTCTGTGACCTTCACCTCTTGAAATGTGATATTCTCTGATTACCATTAATCCTGCATATTCTCCCTGAGCTCCAGAGTTTGGTTGAAGAGAAGTTCCTGCGAAACCTGTAATTTCCGCTAAATCTTTCTCCAATTCACGAATCATTTCCTGATAACCTCCCGCTTGGTCAACCGGTACAAATGGGTGAATTGCTCCCCAGTTATCCCAGGAAAGCGGTAACATTTGCGTTGCAGCGTTCAGTTTCATCGTACAAGAACCGAGAGAAATCATTGAATGTGTTAATGATAAATCTTTTCTTTCCAGACGCTTGATGTAACGCATCAATTCTGTTTCCGTATGATATTTGTTGAATACGCTTTCTGTAAGAATTTCGTCTTTTCTTAAATTCTCCTCAGGAATGCTGTATCCTTCTTTAATTTCTAATTTGAAAGTTTGCTTGTCTTTAAACTGAGCAAAAGAAGCCATTAAATAATTCAACTTATCCAATGTTGTACTTTCGTTGATCGCAATACTTACAACGCCTTCTGTGAAGTAGTTTAAGTTTAGTTTGTGATCAAGCATCATTCTTACTAACCTTGCTTTTTCATCTTCAGCCATTGTGATTTTTACCGTATCAAAGATCGGCTCTTCCACAATTTGATATCCTAAAGCTTTCAAACCACCTTTCAAAGCATTAGCTTTAAAGTGAATCTGATCAGCGATATAATTTAATCCTTTTGGACCGTGATAAACAGCGTACATTCCAGCCATTACAGCTAAAAGAACCTGCGCTGTACAAATGTTTGATGTTGCTCTTTCTCTCTTAATGTGTTGCTCTCTTGTCTGCAACGCCATTCTCAACGCACGTCTTCCGTACATATCCTGAGAAACCCCGATAATTCTTCCCGGAATATCTCTTTTATACTCTTCTCTACAAGAGAAAAATGCCGCGTGAGGACCTCCATAACCCAATGGAATACCAAATCTCTGCGTAGTTCCTACAGCACAGTCAGCGCCCATAGAAGCAGGAGATTTTAACTTAACCAAAGCCATAGGATCACAAGCAACAGCTACCTGAAGATCTAATTTTTTGTATTCTACGATATCTTCTGTATAATCTAAAACGATTCCGTTTTTACCAGGATATTGTAGTAAAACTCCGTAATAAGAAGCATCTAGCTCATGTGTTTTGTGATCTCCTTCTACGATCTCGATTTCTAAACCTTCTGCTTTTGTTTTTAAAACAGAAACGGTTTGAGGTAAAACTAGATCAGAAACGAAAAACTTATTCGCTCCTGCTTTTTTCTGATCTTTCGTTCTGTTGTTGAAGAACATGTGCATTGCCTCTGCAGCAGCCGTCGATTCGTCCAATAACGACGCATTTGCCAGTGCAAAACCTGTAAGATCACACACAACAGTCTGGAAATTCAAAAGAGCTTCCAATCTTCCCTGTGCGATTTCCGCCTGATAAGGTGTATAAGCCGTGTACCAACTAGGATTTTCAAAGATATTTCTCTGAATAGCCGATGGCAACAGCGTATTGTGATATCCAAAACCGATGTAGCTTGTATAATCAGTATTCTTAGATGCCAATTCTTTCGAATGGTTCATCATTTCGTATTCTGAAAGCGGTTCTGAGATTTCAAGATCTTTTTCTAAACGGATAGAAGAAGGGATGGTTTGAGAAATTAACTCTTCGATACTTGAAACGCCAACTTTTTCCAACATCGCCTGTTTATCGGCTTCATTTAAGGAAATGTGACGGCTCACAAACTGTTCTGTATTCATTTTTTATATTAGATTTTGTTTGTAAAAAAAGATTGGTAAAATTACAATAATTTACAAAATTGCGCAACATCTGAAAATTACAGAAAATGCAAAACAAGTGACTTATCGATTTTAAAACGAAGCAGTTTTACCATTTTTTTTGAATAAAATTGAATTTAATTTTCAACAACGTATTTCTAGATTTTATCATAATAATCAAATTAAATAACGAATATTTTTCTTTAAAATTTTAAATTAAATCAATCATTTTTTCAACAAACTACAGTTTGATAAAAATAATCAACG
>DKLU01000227.1 GCA_002455915.1 Chryseobacterium sp. UBA6632 | reverse complement strand
TTTTTGAGATATTTAATTAAAGAAAAAAATATTGAAAAAGCTTTGATATTTGTTTCTTCTACAAGATCTGCCGATAATTTGGTTGAAAAATTAAAAAAGAATAAAATTAAGGCGGTTGCTATTCACAGTCAGAAATCACAGGGAGCAAGAAGAAATAATCTGGAAGAATTTAAATCGAGTGGAGCACAGATTTTGGTAGCGACAGATTTGATTGGCCGAGGAATTCACATCGAATCCCTCCCTTATGTCATTAATTACGAATTGCCGAGATCGCCGTTAGATTATATTCACAGAATCGGTAGAACGGGGCGTGCGAATGAAAAAGGAACCGCAATAAACATTCTGACAGACGATGAATTACAACATTTCAGAGTGATTCAAAAGAAAATGGGAAAAAAGGTGACTTTGCAGAGAACCGAGGATATTAATCTACACGGTTATTAATTAAAATATAGAGCTTCAATTTTAGAATTGAGGCTTTTTTTATATTTGATTTTACTAAATTCAGTCATATTTAATCATTATTTTTTTTCATCAATAAAATTCTTGAAATTTTGATACATTTACAAAAACTAATACTCAAAAACCGTCTGTAATATATTGCAGACACATTGATATTTTATGAAGGAATTTACAATCGTCCGCGGATTATTTGATACCAGAAAACGATCATTAATCATTGACGAAAATTTTATAAAATTTGAAAACAAAGATCATAACAACGATCTTTTTACCATTCTCAACAAAGAAGATATTGCCGGAATTCGCTACGGAATTCATTTTATCGATGGATACAGATTTACCATTGGAAGAGAATATCAATTTTTCATCAGAGATAAATCAAACAAAGAACTTAAAATATTCTTTAAACTTTTCTACAGAAGAAAATTAGACGAAAAACATCAATTGTATTGTGATATTATTGATGAATTGTGGGATAAATTCATTGGTGATATTTGTTATGATTATTATTTAAAGTTCAAAAACAATGAGAAATTCAGCGTTTCTGGAATTGAAATTGCAGAAGATAGAATTAGATTTGATAAAAAAGAAATTCTTTTTAATGATCTGGAATTGAAACAATATCACCATTATTTTATGATTTTCTCGAAAGCAGATCATTATAAAAATAGGATGTTTTATTATTTAAAAGATAAAGACGCCGTTATTCTGTTTAGCGTATTAAAAACTATAATTAAAGATGAGCAACTTAGAACAAAAGAAATTTCCGATCGGTCAGTTTCAGCAACCTGAACATATTAGCGATGCAGATGTATCAGATTATATTAATGTAATTGAAGATTTTCCAAAGAGAATAAAAAAAGTTACTGAAGGATGGTCAGATGAGCAGCTAGATACTCCTTATCGAGAAGGCGGCTGGACGGTGAGACAGCTTGTAAATCACTTGGCAGACAGCCATATTAATAGTTTTACCCGTTTTAAATTAGCTTTAACAGAGGATAATCCAACGATTAAACCTTATGATGAGGCAAAATGGGCAGAACTTCCAGACAGCCTTTCAATGCCTATAAAACCTGCTTTAAGAATGCTAAAAGGAACTCACCAAAGATGGGCTGCTTTATTGAAACAGCTGTCTCATGAGCAGTTTTCGAGAACTTTTCATCATCCGGAGCAAAACGTAGACTATGATCTAAGAAACTGCCTGGCGATGTATGTTTGGCACTGTAATCATCATTTTGCGCATATCTACAATCTTAAGACAGAAAAAGGTTGGTAAAGAAAAGTCTTCACAATCGAATCTATTTTAACGAAATTATAGAGAGAATTTCAAATCTTAGCGAAAATTCTCAACGTAAATGGGGAACTATGGATGTTTCTCAAATGCTTTGTCATTGCCATTTGGTGCTGCAAATTCCGATTCGGAAAATTGAAATTCCGGAGATTAATCCTTTTTTTAAAGCCATCGGAATTTTAACTAAAAAAGAAATGCAGATTTTCAATAACGGAATTCCCCGAAATATGCCAACTTTTCAAAAACTAATCGTTAATTTTGAATGTAATTTCGATGAAGGCAGAAAAAACCTGCTAAAGACGCTGGATGAATATTGGAAAGTGTATCAAAAACATAATTTACCAAGTAGTCATCGGCTTTTCGGAGAAATGAAAGAGAAAGATTGGGGATTTTTGGAATATAAACACCTCGATCATCATTTAAAACAGTTTAATGTATGAGTTTTTTTGATAAAATATTTGGCGGAAAAAGTGAGGTTTCGGAACAGAAGTCTTTCTGGAAAAAGATAGAAGATGAAGCAGATTTAAAATCGGCGATTGAAAATTCTAATACTCACAAAATCGGAATTTTCAAACATTCTACAAGTTGTTTTATCAGCAAAACAGTCTTGAGAAATTTTGAAAAAGAAGTCGAAAATCAAGATGAAAAAGTAGAATTATATTATCTTGATCTGTTGGCTCACAGACTATTGTCTAATAAAATTGCTGAAGATCTGGGAATTCGCCATGAAAGCCCTCAATTTATCGTTATAGAAAACGGAAAAGCAGTAAACAACGCTTCTCATCAGGATATATCTCTAAGTCAGCTTCTGTGAACACATGAAAAATATTAATAATTATCTGGCAAAAGTATTAAATGTTCCCTTAGAAAAAGTGAATATGTGCAGTCTGCACTACGAAGTAAAAAAAGTTTCTAAAAACCAATTCCTTCTACAGTATGGCGAGGTTTGTAGACATATTTATTTCGTGGAAAAAGGATTGCTGAAAATGTATTCTATCGATAAGAACGGGAAAGAACATATTATTCAGTTTGCCCCTGAAAGCTGGCTGACTTCCGACCGAAGCAGCTTGTATTTCAACGAAAAATCAATTTATTATATAGAAGCGGTTGAAGATTCTGAGGTGCTTTTACTGCATCCCGATTTCATCAGCAAATTGGTAGGAGAATTTCCGAACAGTCTGGAAAAGAGTGATATTTTGGTTCAGAAACATATCAAAAGTCTTCAGGACAGAATCAACTCTTTATTGGGTGAAACCGCTGAAGAGCGTTATATGAAATTCATTAAAATGTATCCCGATTTATTGCTGAGGGTTCCCCAATGGATGATTGCTTCCTATTTAGGAATCACGCCTGAAAGTCTGAGCCGTGTAAGAAAAGAACTGGCGCGAAAAAATTTCGTTCCGGATAATAAATAGCTTAAAAATATTCAAGGCTAATGAGCAACCTGCTGATTAGCCTTTTTTATTGAATCAATTTAGCGAGTTTTCCGACTTTTATTAAACTGGATTCTGTATTTTCATTCCACGGAAGCCCGATGCAAAGGCGCATACAATTGTCGAATTGCTCCTGAAGCGTAAACATTCTTCCCGGTGCAATACTGATGTTTTGCTTAATGGCTAAATCGTATAATTCATTGGTTTTAATGTTCTTATCAAACTCTACCCAAAGTGAAAGTCCGCCTTGTGGACGGCTCGTTTTTGTGCCTTCCGGAAAATGTTCTGCGATGGTTTGAACGTAGTTTTGATAATTATTCTGTAACGTTTTGCGAAGTTGGTGCAAATGTTTTTCATATTTTCCGGATTTTAAAAAATTGGCAACCGCCTCATTCACAATGGTGATGGATGAGGTGGCATGAAGCAATTTCATTTTCAGTATCTTATCTTTATATTTTCCGGGAGCGATCCAGCCAACGCGATAGCCCGGAGCCAATGTTTTGGAAATTGAACTACAATACAAAACATTTCCTTCCTTATCAAAAGATTTACAGCATTTAGGACGATTCGAACCAAAATAAAGGTCTCCGTAAACATCATCTTCAATCAGCGGAATATTATTTTCCGACAACAGTTTTACCACTTCCTTTTTATTTTCATCCGACATTAAACTTCCCAAAGGTGCATTATAATTTGGAATTAAAAGGCACAGATTGATCTTCGGAATTGCTTTTTTCAACGCATCAATTTCAATTCCGGTAAGGGGATGCGTGGGCAATTCTAAAACTTTCAAGCCTAAACCGTTCGCCAGCTGTAAAATTCCTGGATAACAAGGGCTTTCGATGGCAATTGTGTCGCCGGGTTTTCCTAAGGCCATCAGACAAAATGATAACGCATTCATTCCGCCGTTGGTGGTTACCAGATCATTTTCGCTGAGGTTTCCGCCCCAGCTTAAAGACCGCATGGCAATCATTCTTCTTAATTTTAAATTTCCCTGAAGTTCTTCAAATTCAGTTCCGCCTTCTTTAAGCTCTCTTGTGGCATTGATGATCTCTTTTTTAAGCTTAGCCTGAGGAAGCAGGTCTCCTGAGGGAATTCCGATGGAAAATATGGTCATGTCTTTTTTACCAATATTTTCATACACTTTGCTGATGAGTTCGTCGGGTTCTACATTATTGGCAATTAGAGACGGGCGGCTGATTTCGGGAAGTGGAAGTTTTACCGATAATAATTTGCTGACAAAATATCCCGATTGAGGTTTAGATTCAATCAAAGATTGCGATTCCAGTTCCAGGAAAACACGTTTTGCCGTGTTCATGCTGATTTGATGTTCGTGGCAAAGCCTTCGTACAGAAGGTAATTTATCTCCTGATTTTAAAACTCCGTTTCTGATTTGTGAAGCAATACCTCCGGCAATTTCTGTATATAAAAATTCTTTGTTCATATTAAACTGTGCTCATGCAAATATACAAAACTGGGGCTGTGTTTATTTATTTTTCCTTTTTAATTTTGAACCGACCAATAAATTAGATTTCAATGATAACAAATACAATATCAAAAGACCAGAGTATTAATGGATGGATAAACGGTTTCATCGGCGTGTTGATTTTCAGTGGCGGAATGCCGGCGACCAAATTGGCTGTCATGGAGATGAGTCCGCTTTTTGTAACGATTGCAAGAGCTGGAATTGCTGGCATTTTAGCATTATCTGTTATTTTAATCAATAAAGAAAAGCGTCCCGCAAAAGATCAGATTTTTTCATTAGTACTTGTCTCAATAGGTTGTGTGATTGGTTTTCCTTTACTTTCTGCTTTGGCGGTACAATATATCACTTCAGCACATTCGATTGTATTTTTAGGAATGTTACCGATGATGACGGCTATTTTCGGAGTCATGCGTGGCGGAGAGAGACCTCATCCTGTATTCTGGCTTTTCTCGATTATAGGAAGTGCTTTGGTTGTTGGTTTTGCGGTGTTTCAGGGTATTTCGGCAAACCCGATGGGAGATATTTTAATGTTTGCAGCGGTTGTTTTGTGTGGCTTAGGCTATGCGGAAGGGGCTAAATTATCAAAAACCTTAGGCGGATGGCAGGTGATTTCTTGGGCGTTGATCTTAGCTTTACCCATTATGATTCCTTTATTTTTTATTTATTTTCCTGTAAATGTGAGAGAAGTAAGCTTTAACGGATGGTTTGGTTTAGGATATATTTCAATTTTCAGTATGTTCATTGGTTTTATCTTTTGGTATAAAGGTTTGGCGCAAGGTGGGATTGCAACAGTGGGGCAGTTGCAGCTTTTACAGCCTTTTTTCGGATTAGGATTGGCTGCCTATTTTCTTCACGAACAGGTAAGCGCGGGAATGCTGGGGATTACTGTTGGAGTGATTCTTTGTGTGGCAGGAACCAAAAAATTCGCTAAATAATTCACTCCTATGATTGAAATCATATAGTTTTAGGGTATTCTTTGTCTACATTTGGATTACACCAAAATAAAATAATATGAAATCAATCGTAGCATTAGCGCTTGTCGCAGGATTTTTAGTGATTAGCTGTAAAAAAGAAACAACTACCACAACTACTAATACAGATACTGTAATGTCGGATACCGTGGTAGATACCATGCCTACGGACACCGTTACTGTTATGCCTCCTGTAGACAGTGCCTTCACCACTACTGGAACTTCTGGATCTATGGATACGGTAAAGACCAGAAAATAATTCTTTTTGAGGCGAATACAGTCTCAGCTTTAAATCATCACTAAGATTTTAACGAATTACCCACCTTGGAAATGGATAGTTTTTTATTCATTTTACGAGGAGGGTAATTTTTGCTATATGTTATTGTGAATTTTAAAACAATAAATGTTTTGTTGAATAAATAATTTATAAAAAATTAATTTTTAATTTAAATAATTTGATTTTTAACATTATTTAACGAAATATTGCTTCATATCGGCTTAAGAATTGATGCTCTTAAAATGCCAATTGAATTTTTACTACATCTGATGATTTTATAGAAACATTAAAAATAAAAAATATGGTTATTGATGAAGATATATTGTACTCTATGGGTGCCGTTATCAAATCCTACAGACCTTCAGAAAATATTTTCACAGAAGGAGATTTGCCAAATTATTATTATCAGATTGTAAAAGGGGAGGTAAAGCTTAATAATTACAATGAAGAAGGAAAAGAGATTATCCAGGGGCTTATGGGGAAAGGACAAAGCATTGAAGAGTCACTACTTTTTATCAATAAAGTTTATCCTGTAAATGCTGTTGCAATAACTTCCTGTGAAATTCTCAAGCTTCCGAAGTTTACTTTTCTGGAAATCTTAAAGTTGTATCCTGAAATTTGTTTCGATTTATTCGAATCTATTTCTCAGCGGCTTTATTTTAAACTCATTATGGCACAAAATCTGTGTACACAAAATCCGGCACACAAACTTATTTCATTAATGGATTATCTGAAGAGCTCCGAAGAAGAACAGAGCCCGTATTCATTTCAGGTTCCGCTCACGAGACAGCAGATGGCGAGCATCACGGGGCTTTGTGTTGAAACCGTGATACGATCGCTTAAAAAAATGGAAAAAGATAACAGAGTGCAAATTGAAAATAGAAAAATTTTATATTAAACAAATTTAAACCTTAAACACCTATTAAATAGTATGAAAACCGTAAGCTGTATGAAGATCGATGAAGAAATGTTACACTCTTTTGATGCTGAAATTATAGATTATCGGGCTAAACAATTTATTTTCCAGGACGGAGATGCTCCCCTGTATTATTTTCAGATTAAAAAAGGAACAGTGAAGTTGAATCATTATGATGAAAACGGAAAAGAATTCATTCATAATATTCTGAGTGATGAGCAGAGTTTCGGAGATTCTATGTTGTTTCTGAAAAAAAATTATCCTATGAATACCATCACGCTTACACCGTGTACTATTATTAAATTACCCAGAAAAAGTTTCTTTCGACTGTTGAAAGAAAATCCCGAATTAAACTGTGAATTAAACTCTTGTTTTTCGCAACAATTATACTTTAATCTCCTGATGATGCAGAGCTTATCATCTACCAATCCTACAGCGAGAATTTTAGGCTTGATGGATTATCTTAAAAGTTTCCATCATGAGGAAGATCTTTATTCTTTCCATGTTCAGTTAACAAGACAACAAATAGCAGATCTTACAGGTCTTCGCGTGGAGACCGTTATTCGCACATTGAAGAAAATGTCTGAAAGTAAAACCATTAAAATAGATAATAAGCGAATTTTATACTAAAGTGTGATTCAAATCATAAAGAAGATAATATATTTCATTTATATTTGATATATATTTAATTCATTATTTCAAAGACTTTTATATAAGTCAATTTAAGAAAAGATTTAAGCAATAGTTTTTAGATTTAAATTTATAAGCAAAACCAAAAAAGTTATTGCCCTATACTAGTCATGGGCAATGGCAACATCACTAAAATATTAATTACACAAAACAAAACAGTTATGAACACTAGAAAATCAAACAACCGTAGTTCGAGAGGAAACTCGAATTCATCAAGTAACCTTGAAGAGATTTATCAATTAGGTTATGACCATGGTTATAACGATGCTCAAAATGAGGAAGATTATGATGATGACTTCTCAGAATATGAAGATTATTTTGAAGAAGATTACGATGACGACGATGACTATGAAAATAGTTACGATGACGACGACTACGATGATGATGACTATGACAGCGATTACGATGATGAAGATGATGACGACGATGATGATAACAGCGGTAGAGGAAGGAGACGAAGTCGTGGAAATAGCGGAAACGGAAATCAGCAAAGAGATAACCAGGGCAGATTTACTTCAGGAAGTGGCGGAAACAGAGGTGGATCGAGAGGGCGATCAAATTCAAGCTCGTCTGGTAGATCCAATTCTAATTCGGGTTCCAGATCTTCAAGAAATTCATCCGACAACGATAATTATGATCACAGACATGATAATCCGGGAAGACCAAAAGGCAGCAGAAACAGCGGCGGAAGGTCTGGATCTAATTCTGGATCAAGCTCAAGATCTTCAAACTCAAACTCAGGAAGGTCAAGTTCTAATAACAGCGGAAATTCAAGAAGCACGAATTCCGGTAACAGATCAAACAGTAACAGCAGTTCAGGTCGTGGTTCCAATTCAGGATCAGGATCATCGCGAAGAGGTTTTGCATCTATGAGCAAAGAAGAACGTACAAGAATCGCACGTATGGGCGGGAAGGCATCTCATGGAGGCGGAAGATCTTCCGGAAGATCTGGCTTTGGAGGCAGACGTAATAATTCATAATTCTTTTTCCATTGATTGCCTCTTTATTTATTTAAAGGGGTAATCTTTTAAAATTTTCACTAAACACCAAATCAATCATGGCAACAAAAACAGCACAAACAACTACAGATACCAATTCAAAAACAGAGACTGCTACTGACGAAAAAATGAAAGTAGACAATGCTACTGTAAAGAAAGACGAAATGAAAAATGCGCCTTTGCATAAATTCTTTGTGGATGCTCTTAAAGACATTTATTTCGCTGAAAATGCAATTATAGACGCTTTAGACAAAATGCAGGAAGCAGCAACCACAGAAGAGTTGAAAGAAGCTTTTGAAGATCACCAGCTTCAAACCAAAAAGCACGTAAGCCGTCTTGAAAAAGTTTTCAAATTACTGGATGAGGAGCCTCAGAAAAAAGAGTGTGAAGCCATTAAAGGAATCATAAAAGAAGGCGAAGAAATCATTAAAACAACAAAAGAAGGTTCTATGACACGTGATGCAGCGTTGATTATTGCAGCACAAAAAGTAGAACATTACGAAATTGCAACATACGGCGGTCTTGCCCAATTGGCCATTACCATGGGGCACGATAAAGTTGCCGACTTGCTGGAAAAAACACTTCAGGAAGAAGAAGATACAGATTACGACCTTACTGAAATTGCAGAAACTTACATCAATTTTGATGCAGAGCAGGAAGGGTAATTCATTTTTGCTAATAAGCCATATGGTGTATCTGTATGGCTTTTTCAACCCAAGATATTCAAATATATGATGAATCATCAAACGGTAATACGATCGCTAAAATCTAAAAGCTTTACGAAGATTATCAACAAAGGAGAATGGTTTGAAAGCGGTGCTACGATCTACGCTAAAGAAATAAAAGATAACATCTACCTAATTTTTGTAATGCTAAAAGATGTTGAATTTGAAAATATTAAAGCGTTGATTGCTCATTTTGAATGTTTCAGTAACATCGGAATAAAAGAGCCCACCCAAATCATGTTTTATCTTTCTATTCAAGAAAAA
>DKLU01000224.1 GCA_002455915.1 Chryseobacterium sp. UBA6632 | reverse complement strand
CCAATATCTTTAATATGATTGGGATTAAGCTTTTGTCCGTTGATTTCTATTTCTCCGGAATCTGCTTGCGTAATTTGATTGATGATACGGATGAAAGACGTTTTTCCGGCTCCGTTGGGACCTAAAAGACCATAGATACTGCCTTTTGGAACATGGATGCTGAAATCATCCAAAGCTACCTTTTTACCGGCATTATAAGTCTTCCTAATATGTTCTGCTTTTAGCATTAAATTGTTTTTTACAATTAGTATAAAAATATCCCGAAAGTTACGGAATTATTAAAACAGAATTCAGCTAAAAGAAAAAATCCTGATGATTATCAGGATTTAATTTTATTGTTTTACGATTTGAGTAACCTTCTGTGTGTTGTCACTTAAAACATATCGTATTAAATATTTTCCGGGTTTTAATTTTTCAATATTTACTTCCCCTGAGTTCATATTTACCGAATAGTTGGCAACCTGAGTCCCCAAAATAGAATAAAAAGTCACACTTTTGATCTTCAAAGAAGTATCTTTTGCCTTAAAAATCAGAAAGTCCTTCGCAGGATTCGGATAGGCAACAAGAACACCGTCATCAGACTTCTGAGAGAAGGCTCCCGGCTCTCTCACCTGCGCACTCAATGCGTTGGAAAATCCAACAAATGTGCCTAAAAATATAAATAAAAGTAAAAGTTTTTTCATCAAATTATATTACATATAGTTATAAACAAAATTAATACATTCTATGATATTCTGCAATAGTTTTTTGTAGAAGTTATATTAAATTTGCAGAAACTTATTCAAAAAGTATTCCAAAAATGATACATTCAAGAAATAGAAGGCTTAGGGTAAATGAATCTATAAGAAGTTTGGTAAGAGAAAATGTTCTTACAACAAGTGATTTTGTAATGCCGATCTTCGTAATGGAGGGCGAAAACAAGCAGGAACCAATCCCGTCGATGCCGGGGATTTTTAGGAGGAGCATAGATTTAACGGTGAAAGAATGTAAGGAATTATTTTCTTTGGGAGTAAAGGCTGTCAATCTTTACATGAAAGTTTCAGAAGATCTGAAAGACAATACAGGAAAAGAAGCATGGAATAAAAACGGACTGATGCAAAATACCATCAGAGCGATAAAAGATGCCCTTCCTGAGATGGTAATAATGCCCGATGTGGCGTTGGATCCGTATTCAATTTACGGTCACGACGGTATTATCGAAAACGGTAAAATTCTAAATGATGCTACAAATGACGCATTGGCAAGAATGTCTGTGTCACATGCAGAAGCCGGAGCGGACATTGTGGCACCAAGTGACATGATGGATGGCAGAGTACAGGTGATTCGTGAAGCATTGGAAGACAGCGGATTTACTGATGTGGGAATTTTGAGTTATGCCGCAAAATATGCAAGTTCATTCTACGGCCCTTTCAGAAGTGCGTTAGATAGTGCGCCGAAAGATGATATGGAAATTCCGAAGGATAAAAAAACGTATCAGATGGATTTTCATAATTCAAGAGAAGCGTTAAACGAAGTTTTCAAAGATATCGATGAAGGCGCAGATATTATTATGATCAAACCGGGACTTCCGTATTTGGATATTGTTTCTAAAGTTCGTGAAGCGATCGATCTTCCGATTGCTGTCTACAACGTGAGCGGAGAATATGCGATGGTAAAAGCAGCTGCAGCAAACGGCTGGCTAGATAATGATAAAACAATTATCGAAAGCTTAACTTGCTTTAAAAGAGCCGGAGCAGATATGATTTTTACGTATTTTGCGAAAGAAGCAGCGATGATCTTAAACAAATAGTTTTTGAGTGATAAATTACAAGTTATGAATTATGAGTTTAAATTACTCTGTAAATTTCACGGCGTTGATCAACTCATAATTCATAACTCTTAACTCAAAACTACTCACGAAATATCAAAATCTTTTCCTTTTGTAAATTTTGCTGCAAAAGGCGCTTGATTTCCGGTATATTTTAAAACAAAATTCTTTTTTGTATCGGTGTTGATTTTCGCTTCTACTTCAACATCCTGAGTTTGAAAACTTACATCTAGAGCGACACCCGAATCTTTTTCAAGATAAACTTCCACACTTTCAGCATAAAAAAGAGAAGTGCTTAAAAAATTGAATTTCACATTTTTTCGGTACGTTTTTGACTTACTTTGTGTGAATTCAGAGTAATTTCTCAAAATTTCAACGCCGGGAGAATCTATATTTGTAATTCTGGATTTGGTAACGCCATTTACTTTTACCGAAAAATCTTTTGCACTTTTAATATTTCCGTTTATTCCGATATTAAATAGGGAAGGTAATGAGAGACCATATTCCAGCATACTTTCCTTAGTAAATTCAAAATCAGGAATCAAAGCCGGATTTTTCGGAACGTTTATGAGTTGATTTTTAATTTGATTTAAATTTTCCCCTGAAAACAAAAACCCGATTAAATTATTTCCGGTTGTTCGCCAGTTTCTTCCGTTCCATTCAAAAATTTCGCATAATAAAGTATCTGTTGAGGAATGCGGAAGAAGATCCATATCCTGCCATTTGAAAACTTCTTTGGCATAAGGTCGCCTGTTAACGATATTTAGACCGAGATCTAAGGCTAAAAGATCTGTTAGTTGTTGATTATTTTGCATAATAAATTTGAGAATTGATTTGTCTTTAAAATTATGGAAATAAAATAAAGTTGCTAAGATTTAAATATTATTTTTTGAGATCCTTCGACTTCGCTCAGGATGACAGTGCTAATACTAAATGTTTAATTCAACAGTAAAAACACAGAATGATTACCGGTGTCATCCTGAGCGCGAAGCAGTCGAAGGATGCATCAAACCACATATTAAAATATCATAAAACTTTGCTCTCCATTTTTTAATCTAAAAATTGAATTCAAAAAAACTTTATCTTTGCCGTTATGATTTTACGAGGAGAAAACTTAATCAAAGAATACGGTCCGAAAAAAGTTGTAAAAGGCGTTTCTGTACAGGTTCAGCAGGGAGAAATTGTTGGTTTGCTTGGTCCGAACGGGGCAGGAAAAACCACTTCGTTTTATATGATTGTTGGGTTGGTTAAGCCTACTTCAGGAAAAATTTTCTTGGATAAACAGGAAATCACGACCGATGCGATGTACCGAAGAGCACAAAAAGGTATCGGTTATCTGGCTCAGGAAGCGTCTGTTTTTCGTAAACTTTCGGTGGAAGAAAATATCATGGGAGTTTTACAATTAACAAAACTTTCAAAACGCGAACAGCAGATGAAATGTGACGAATTGGTAGAAGAATTTTCACTTCAACACGTTCGTAAAAACCGTGGAGATCTTTTGTCCGGAGGTGAAAGACGTAGAACCGAGATCGCAAGATGTTTGGCAACAGACCCAAGTTTTATTTTATTGGATGAGCCTTTTGCCGGAGTAGACCCGATTGCGGTTGAAGATATCCAAAAAATTGTAAGAAGTCTGACCGATAAAAACATCGGAATTCTGATTACCGATCACAACGTACAACAAACTTTGGCGATTACCAATAAAACGTACATCATGTTTGAAGGAAGGATTTTGAAAGAAGGTCTTCCGGAAGAATTGGCAAACGATCCGCAGGTAAGAGAAGCTTATTTGGGAGAAAACTTCGTTTACCAAAGTATTTTTGATAAAGAAAAAAAGAAAAATTACGCTTACAATATTTGGGCTGGAAATTTTGAGTCAAAAGCTCAGTTCCAAAGTTTTGTAGATGAAAACTTTGCTCAGTTTGATGATCTGAGATTGTTGCACGGTTTTCAGGATATCAGTTTCGCGTCTATGGGAAATTCGGAAATTCAGCATATTTTTAATGAAGTGGTGGATAAAAACGCCAACAATTCTTTCGTTTTCCAGAAAAAAGAAATTAATTCGATGTATACCTTAGAACAGGCGCAGGCAGAATCTAAAGCTGCAAGTAAACCTGAATTACATTATTTAACGACAGAATCTTTTGAAGGGTAAATCCATGGATGATGGATTTAAAGTTGGCGCTAAAGTGTTTTTGGATGGAGAATATGGAGTTGTAATTAATTTAAAAAAGCATGAAGTCTCAACAATAATACGTTGGGACACTCCAATGGAAAATGATATTGAAGATTGGTGTTCTATGTGGGGAACTTTTATTCAGATGGGAGGAATAGTTATTGACCCAAATCATCAGTTTCAATATATTCAGGATGATGGAAGCTTAAAAGATAATATTTAAATTAAAGCAAAATATTTGCTGAAAAATAGAATAAAACGTACCTTTTCTCTGTAAAACGGTACGTTTTTTAGTTAAATTCATTCCTATGGCAAAACCTTTCAACAGAACCGTCACTTTATTTGGAATTTATAAACAGCTGGTTCCTTTCATCAGACCTTATCGATTAATGATTTACGGAACGTTATTTCTGACGTTTTTAGGTGCGCTTGCCGCTCAGGTAAATCCGCTTGTGTTGAAATATACGGTAGATGAGGTGACAAAACTGACTCACCTTCCGCATCCGATGTCTGAAGGAATTCATATTTTGGTGCTGATTTCCATTATTTTATTGGGAAAGGAATTGCTAAATATTTTCATCAATTTCGGACAGAAATTTTATGGTGAAAAAATTAGAATTAATGTAAGTTCGGTTTTAGCCCAATCGGCAATTGATAAGATTTTGACGTATCGAGTTGCTTATTTTAATGATGAAAACCACGAATCCGGAAAACTACAAATAAGAATCGATCGTGGAATTGAAAGTTTAACGAGATTGGTTCAGAACTTTTTTATCGATATGCTTCCGTTATTTTCAAATGCTTTTATTGCATTGATTATCATGTATATGCAAAATATGTATGTAGGAATTGTTTCCACAGTTATTGTTCCTATTTATTTTTATATCAGTGCTTTACAGGCAAAAAAACTGGGTGGAGTTAGACGAACTTTAAGAAATCAACGAGAACAAAAAACTTCCGGGCTTTTAAATTTAATCAATTCCATTATGGTGATTAAAAGTTTTGTCCGCGAAAAATTTGAAGGAAAAAAGCAATACGATCTGCAGATGCAGTTGATGGAAAGTCAACTGTTTACCCGAAGAACGAATTTTATTTATGATGGCTTGAAAACTTTTATCGAACAGTTTGGAGTGGTTTTAATAATCCTTTTGACGGTTTATTTGGTGCTTGATCAACAAATGACAATCGGTGCTATCATGCTTCATATTATGCTTTTCAACAATGTTTCGGCTCCAATTCGGCAGTTGCATAGGATTTATGATGATATGAATGATGCGATGATTTATGCGGAAGGTTATTTTGATATTTTAAATGCCGACAACGAAAAAGAACCCAACGGAAATTTCGTGGAAAAAGAAATTAAAGGAAATTTTGAATTAAAAAATGTTAACTTTTCTTATCCAAACGGAACTCAGGCTCTGCACGACGTTTCTATGAAAATCGAAAACGGGAAAACAACGGCCTTGGTTGGTTTGAGTGGAGCTGGAAAATCAACGATTATCAATCTTTTATGTAAATTTTATCTTCCGAATTCAGGAGATATTTTACTTGATAATGTCAATTTAAATGATTATGACAACACTTTTCTCCGTGACGATTTAGGTTTGGTACTTCAAAAAAATCATATTTTCCAAGGAAGTATCGAAGACAATATTCGCTATGGAAATATGAATGCAACATTTGAAGAAATTGAAGAAGCAGCGAAAAAAGCTTATCTCCACGAACAAATTCTGGATCTTCCGGAAGGTTACAATCACGATGCAACCCAGCTTTCGGGCGGGCAGCAACAGAGAATTGCGATTGCAAGATTATTCTTAAAAAATCCACCAATTATTTTCCTTGACGAACCAACGGCAAGTTTGGATGCCATTGCCACAGAACAGATTAAAAACTCATTGGATGCGATAAAAGAAGGCAGAACGGTGATTATTATTTCCCATTCTTTATCGCAGATTTTAGATTCAGATAAAATTTATGTCATGAAAAAAGGTAGGGTAGTGGAAAGCGGGAGTCACGATGAATTGGTGCAAATTAATGGAACCTACAGAGAAATTTTTGATGCTTCAGCGAGAAGTTTAAACTTAGATAAACTGGTTAATACTTATAAGGAAAATTAAATTAGAAATTAATTTTGCTAAACACTAAAACACTCGAACTCTCAAACCCAATGAACGACCACTACCTTAAAAAACTCGACCGAGTAACCGCAATTCTTACTCAACTTCAATCAAAACCGATTGTAAGAGCACAAGATTTGGCAACAAAATTCGATGTAAGTGTCCGAACAATTTACCGTGATGTCAAAACGTTGGAAAACGCCGGAATTCCTATTGTTGGCGAAGCGGGAAGCGGTTATTCTTTGATGGATGGTTACAAACTTCCACCTGTGATGTTTACAAAAGAAGAAGTGTTGAGCTTCATTACGGCAGAAAAACTGATGCAGAAATTTTTACATGAAAGTTTGGGAAATCATTATCAGACTGCGATGGAAAAGGTTCGTTCTGTTTTAAAATATTCAGATAAAAATTTAATTGAAAATATTGAAAAACAGATCGATGTTTTTAATTATCATCCTAAACCGGAAGATAAAATCCGAAATATTATCCCGATTATTTTGGAAAGCATTGCCGAAAAGAAGCAATTAACGCTGGAATATGAAACGGTAGATTCAAAAGTTTCTATGCGAACCATTGAAGTTGTTGGGGTTTTCTTTGAATTCAACTATTGGTATATCATGGCGTTTTGTACGCTGAGAAACGATTTCAGGCAATTTCGTGTCGATAGGATTTTACAGATATTCAAAACTCAAAATCCGTTTTTGCAGGAATACGGACAAATTAATGATTATCGTCAAAATCCGAGCGGAAATAAAACGAAAGTTCGTCTTTTGGTAGAAAAAAGAATTATCGGACATCTCGTTAATTCAAAAAAATATTACGGATTGGTTGAAGAAATCGAAAGAGAAAATGGCGTTGAATTGATTTTTGAAACTGATTGGATTAAAGAAGGTTTTCCGCGCTGGCTTATTACTTTTGCAGATTATGCTGAGGTTTTAGAACCGGAATCTTTAAAAGAAAGTCTGAAAAAATTAATTAATAAACTCTCTGAAAAATATTAAAAACATTCTTTAAATTTAGATAAAAACAAAAAGCTTTCAGATATCCTGAAAGCTTTTTTGTTTAGAAATGATTGAGTTGGATTCGTTATTTTCAATTAATAATTTTAGTCTCCATAAAGGCATTAAAGATACTAAAATCTCTCCCAAAAAAAAGGCGGCTCAATTCCTAAGGCTCTTAAATAAACGTAGCCCTGACCTCTGTGATGAACTTCATTATCAACAAAATATAAAATGTTCTGATATACCGGAAATTCATACTGTCCGAATAAATTGAAAGTCTCTTGAAAACGCTCTTCCGAAATCTGAGCGAAATAATGGTTGATGACCTCCGTTTCCTCATCCCATTTTTTTAGAATATCAGCTTTTGTTTCCGGTTTGAAGCCTTCTTCATTATAATCATCCATATTTCGGTCTATAATTCCTTTTAAAGCAGGTCCTGCAATACCGATTAATTCGCAAGCTAACTTGGCAAAAGTTCTCATTCCACCGATTGAAAATTCAAATAATTCTTTTTCAGGAAAAGCTTCGATTACTCTTCTTGTCAAATTTCTATGTCCTTGCCAGTGCTCTAATAATTGGTCAGAAGTCATGAATTGTTTTGTGATGGTTGCTGTTGTAGTCATAATTTTAATGTTGTTTGTTTTTGTTGATACAAAGGTAAATCACATTTATGACAACAGTTTGTCAGTAGGAT
This sequence comes from Chryseobacterium sp. UBA6632, assembly GCA_002455915.1. Taxonomy (GTDB): domain Bacteria; phylum Bacteroidota; class Bacteroidia; order Flavobacteriales; family Weeksellaceae; genus Chryseobacterium. The sequence goes on along the minus strand of DKLU01000224.1, from coordinate 245 downwards.
TTTACACCGTGAAAAAATATTTTTTATTTTCAAAATAATCTGGCATTTTTTCCCGTTAGAGAGGTATACTTACGCTATTGTTAGGTAAATAAATAATTTGTAGATGGTCGGTCTGTGGAGATCGATCATTTTTTATTTTATTAAAATCTTAATTAATACAATTAGGATTAGCGGTGTCATTCTGAACGTAGTCGAAGGATCTCTGTATCTATTTTTCAGAAGCTATTTCCGGCTTTCGCTACTCG
>DKLU01000044.1 GCA_002455915.1 Chryseobacterium sp. UBA6632 | reverse complement strand
TTATCACATTTACTGAATTCACCGGGAAATTTTACAGCTTCGAAATTAGCCTGGGTTAAAGAAAACGAACCGGAAATTTTTGAAAAAATTGATAAAATAATGCTTCCCGGAGATTATATCGCGATGAGACTTTCCGGAGAAATAGGAATAACGATTGAGGGCTTATCTGAAGGAATTTTCTGGGATTTTAAAAACAATTGTATTTCAGAAGATGTCATCAATTACTATGGAATTCCTAAAAGCTTTTTCCCTGAAATTATCCCGACTTTTGGGATTCAGGCAACAGTTTCAGCAACTGCAGCTCAGGAATTGGGTTTGAAAGAAGGAACACCAATTTCCTATAGAGCGGGCGATCAGCCGAATAACGCTTTATCATTAAATGTTTTCAATCCGGGAGAAATTGCTTCTACAGCAGGTACTTCAGGCGTTGTTTACGGAGTGTTGGATCAGCTGGAATATGATAAATTATCAAGAGTAAATACTTTTGCTCACGTAAATCATACTGAAGAATTAACGAGGCTGGGGGTTTTGCTTTGCATCAATGGAACAGGAATTTTAAATTCTTGGTTAAAGCATAACTTTGCAACATCCTTATCTTCTTACGGGGACATGAATGACTTGGCATCACTTTCACCAGTTGGAGCCAAGGGTTTAAGCATCATTCCTTTTGGAAATGGTGCGGAAAGGGTATTAGAAAATAAAGAAACCAACTGTTCTATTCACGGAATTAATTTCAATATACATACAAAAGGAGATATCCTGCGTGCGGCACAAGAAGGAATTGTGTTCTCCTACGAATACGGAATGGATATCATGAGGAATATTGGGATGGATATCCAGGTAATCCGTGCAGGGAATGCCAATATGTTCTTAAGTTCAATTTTCAGGAAATCACTGGCCGGAGTGAGTAATGCTGTCATTGAGCTTTACGATACAGACGGAGCGGTAGGTGCGGCAAGAGCGGCAGGAATGGGAATCGGGTTTTATGCAGATTCTAAAGAGGCTTTCGCTTCACTTGAAAGAATTGCTGTTATAGAACCACAATTAGAAAAACGAGAACAATACTTAGAAGCCTATTCAAGATGGAAGCAGCATCTTAATGAAATAATATAATCCTAACAGCAACGGAGTTTTCCATTGTACTTATTGATCTTTTCCAGATCAGTGAGCAGGAATTTCTTATGCCAAATTTTAAAATTTAACTAAAAATTAAAACAAAAATATATGAACACTTTAACAGGTACAAAGGAGTTTTTTACAGGTATCGACAAAATTAAATTTGAAGGAAAAGAAAGCAGAAATCCATTAGCTTTCAGATATTATGACGCGGAAAGAATCGTGATGGGAAAACCAATGAAAGACTGGACTCGTTTTGCGATGGCTTGGTGGCATACATTATGTGCAAACGGAAGCGATCCATTCGGAGGACCTACCATTCACCATCCTTGGGACATCGGAAATGATGCTGTAACAAGAGCAATGCATAAAATGGATGCCGGTTTTGAATTTATGTCTAAAATGGGCTTCAACTACTATTGTTTCCACGACATCGATTTAGTAGACCCAGCAAACAATTGGAAAGAATACGAAAAAAATCTTCAGGCAATTGTAGAATACGCAAAACAGAAGCAACAGGAAACCGGAATCAAGCTTTTATGGGGAACAGCAAACGTTTTCACGCATGAAAGATACATGAACGGAGCTTCTACAAACCCAAATTTTGATGTGGTGGCTTGCGCAGGAACTCAGGTTAAAAATTCTATCGATGCAACGATAGCTTTAGGTGGCGAAAACTATGTATTCTGGGGTGGTAGAGAAGGTTATATGAGTCTTTTAAACACAGACATGAAGCGTGAAAAGGATCATTTGGCGCGTTTCCTTTCAATGTCGAGAGATTATGCTCGTCAACAAGGTTTTAAAGGAACTTTTTTAATTGAACCAAAACCAATGGAACCTACCAAACATCAGTACGACTACGATTCTGAAACGGTAATCGGATTTTTAAGACATTACGGTTTAGACAAAGATTTTAAATTAAATATCGAAGTGAACCACGCAACTTTAGCAGGGCACACCTTCGAACACGAACTTCAGGCTGCGGTAGATGCAGGGCTTTTAGGAAGTATCGATGCAAATAGGGGAGATTACCAAAATGGATGGGATACAGACCAGTTCCCGATAGATTATTATGACATGGTTCAGGCTTGGTTGGTGCTTCTTCCGGCGGGAGGTTTAGGAAATGGCGGAGTAAATTTCGATGCGAAGATTAGAAGAAATTCTATTGATGCGGAAGATTTATTCATTTCTCATATTTCAGGGATGGATGTTTTTGCAAAAGGGCTTTTGGCTGCGGCAGATATTCTTGAAAATTCGGATTATAAGAAATTGAGAACAGACCGTTACGCTTCTTTCGACAATGGAAACGGAAAATCTTTTGAAGATGGAACTCTTACTTTAGAAGATCTTCAAAGAATTGCTCACGAAATTGGCGAACCACAGCCGAAAAGCGGAAAACAGGAGCTGTTTGAAGCGATCGTGAACATGTATATCTAAAAAATAGAAGAGACTGTTAAACACTAAGGATTCTCGAATGTCAATTTTTTAACAGTCTTTTTTTTCAACCCAACATTTAAAATTAAAACTTATGAATCGATTTTATTTTGGCGGTAATAAGGCAGCATTATTTTTTGCAATGGCCTTGTTACCTTCAGGGATTGTATATTCCCAGGTTAAAAAAGATACTGTACAGAAGGAGAAGAAGATAGAAGAAGTGATTGTTATAGGATATGGTACTCAGAAAAAAGAAGCTGTTACTGGATCTGTAGCCTCATTAAGCGGAACAGCCATTAAGGAAGTTCCATCTGCAAATATTACAGAGGCTATACAAGGGCGTCTTCCAGGGGTAGATATCGGAAGAACCTCTACCAAACCTGGAGCTGTTCAGCAGATAAGAATCAGAGGAGAACGATCTTTAACGGGCTCAAATGATCCTTTGATTGTATTAGATGGTATCCCGTTTGTAGGATCGTTAGGCGATATCAGTCCTTCAGATATTAAAACTTTAGATGTTCTTAAAGATGCATCAGCAACGGCAATTTATGGTTCCAGAGGAGCAAATGGAGTAATTATTATTACTACAAACAGAGGCGGAAAGGGGCAACGGGCAAGATTTTCATATAATGGTTATACAGGATTTCAGACGATATTTTCGAAATATCCTGTCATGAGTGGAGACAAGTTTGCTAAACTGAGAGCTGACGCTAATTTATTTACAAATGGACCTGATGAAATCAACGGTACAAATACCGATTGGCAGGATCTGTATTATGGTGTGGGGCTGATGATGAATCATGATGTGGCAGTATCAGGAGGTACAGAGAAAGGAGGGTATAATTTTGGAGTGGCTTATTTTCAGCAAAATGGTGTTGTGCCTTTACAAACTTACAAAAGATTATCCATTAGAGGAGCGTTGGACCAGGAGATAAATTCTTGGTTAAAAGTTGGCTTCTCTACAAATTCTAATTTCTCAATCAATGATTTCAATGGCATCAGCGGTGCGCCCGTTTTAGGATATTCACCATTAACAAGCCCATATCTTGCCGATGGATCGTCGAGGTTGAGAACTACTTTTGCAAATCAGGATCAGACGGCGTTACAGACCAGATCAATTTTAGAAAATTTAGGAGATGCATACGCTGATCGCACCAACGCATTCAGCTCCTATAATAATCTGTACGGAGAAATAAAAATCCCATCTGTTGAAGGCTTGAAATACAGATTAAATGTGGGGCTTACCTATAGAAATTCGAATAGTGGCTATTACCTTGGAACTGGGGTACTAAATTATCAGCCGACAACCGCTTCGTCAGCAAGTATCGGAAATTCTTTGACAAGTCAATGGGTAATCGAAAATTTAATTACCTATGACAGAACGTTTGGCAAACATAAAATTAATGCTACGGCTCTTTACTCGGCCGAGCAAACTCGATTCAACAGTTCATCTATTGCCGCCCGAGATGTTCCTCTGGATGCATTTCAATATTTTAATTTAGGCCATGCACAAGGCGAAATAACTATAGATCCCAACAATCAGGGATATTGGAGAAGAGGTCTGATGTCATTCATGGGAAGAGTGATGTATCAGTTTGATAATCGTTATATGTTAACAGCAACGGTAAGATCAGACGGCGCTTCAGTATTGGCTAAAGGCCATCAGTGGCATACCTATCCGGCAATATCAGCAGGTTGGAATGTTGCTAATGAAAGTTTTTTAAAGGATTCAAAATACATTAATACATTGAAGTTAAGGGCAGGTTTCGGACAAACATCAAACCAAGCTGTTGCCCCGTACACAACGTTTGGCAGCCTAAGTACAACACCTTATAATTTTGGAGCTGCAAATGCAATTGGAAATTATGTAAACAGAGCGCCAAATGCATCACTGGGTTGGGAATTTTCTAAGACATGGAATTATGGAGTTGACTTCTCAATTTTTAACAAAAGAATAAGTGGTACAGTTGAGTACTATGTTACTAACACTGAAAAACTATTACTAGATAAGCAGCTTCCTTCATCAAGTGGTTTAAATCTTGTGTTGCAGAATGTGGGAGCTTCGCAGAATAAAGGTCTGGAAGTCTCTTTGAATGCTTTGATTTTTGACAATCCCAAAGGTTTTAGCTGGGAAGTGGGAGGTAATTTAGCAGCAAACAAAAACAAAATCACAGCATTGGCATCTGGGCAGGACAGAAATGTTAATAATTTATGGTTTGTGGGGTACAACATCAATGCAATATATGATTACCAATATATTGGTCTTTGGCAGCAAGGCGATCCATATCTGAATATTTTAGAACCACAAGTAGGTGCAGCGCCAGGAATGATCAAAGTTTTGTATACAGGAGGCTATAATGCAGATGGGACGCCTGTACGAGCAATTAATGAGGCAGACAGACAAATAATAAATACAAATCCTGATTTTATTGGTGGTTTTAATACTAGACTGGCTTATAAAAACATTGATCTGAGTGTTGTCGGAGCTTTTCAAAAAGGAGGGGTTCTTATTAGCACAATTTATGGCTCAGCCGGATATCTGAACAGGTTAACAGGCCGAGGGAATAATGTGGATGTAGATTATTGGACTCCCGAAAATACAGATGTAAGATATCCTAAACCAGGAGGATTATTAAGTGGGGATAACCCTAAATATGCATCAACTCTTGCTCTTTTTGATGCATCTTTTGTAAAAATCAGAACAATTACTTTAGGATATAATTTTAATAAAAGCACTCTTGAAAATTTAGGTGTAAGTAATCTAAGATTATATGTAACGGTACAAAATCCATTTGTTTTCGGTTCGCCATATTACAGACATTCCGGAATGGATCCTGAACCAAACTCAAGAGGAAATGAGAATCAGGCTGTTAATTCGTACAAAGCGAATCAGTTAGTTATAGGAACAAACAACCCAGCTACCAGAAATTATCTATTGGGTCTTAATTTAACCTTCTAAAATTATAAGTCATGATTAATTTAAATAAAAAATTCATTGCTGCTTTATTTTTAGCTTCAATAGCATTTACAACAACAGGGTGTAATGAGATTTTGGACGAACAGCCTAGAGGGATTTATACTCCAGAAGATTTCTCTACAGAAAGAGGAATATCGCAGGGAGTAACTTCATTGTACAGACAGTTAAGACTACTTTATGGAAATGGATACTGGCTTAATGCTAATATGACAGGTACAGATGAGGCAACATGGGGGCAAAGTGCCGATGGAAACTTTAAAGATCTCGATATGACAGGTGGTGCAGGAAGTATCAATTCAAATACCTTTCCTACCAGTATGGTATGGGGATCTGTATTCCCGTCAATTAACACTGCAAATGGAATCATACAGAACGGATCTGGAGCAGGTATAGCAGAATCATTAATTTCAGAGGCAAGATTTTTCCGCTCGTTCTACTATTTCTTATTGGTTCAGACTTATGGTGGTGTACCTCTAGATCTTGGGTCTGGTGAGCTTACTTTTAATATTGATCCAAAAACAACTTCAGTGAGAAATACTGTTACAGAAGTGTATACTAAAGCTATCTTCCCGGATTTGGTAAAAGCGATTGATAATCTTCCTGTTGATCCTCGTGTAAAAGGAGGGGTAACTAAAAATGTGGCGAGATTATATTTAGCAAAGGCATATTTAACATATGGATGGTGGCTCCAAAACCCAAACAGTATCCCTACTTACCCTGAAACATCCCGTACCGATCCGGATGGTCACAATCCTCAATGGTACTTTCAGAAAGCTTATGATATTGCAATGGATGCTATCAATAATCCCGGGCAGTATGCCTTACAGCCAACTTACTATGATGTGAACAGAGGTGACAACGATCGTAATAGTGAATGTATGCTGTATGCAGATCATACAGAAACCAGTGCCTATTTCAATGAAGGGGTTATCCAGGCAAGTTATGGTGACGGATGGTCTCCGAATAACTTTGCATCATGGATGATGACTTGGAATTATACCAATCTTAAAAGTAGTACTTCTGCGACAACTTGGTCTGCAGCAAGTTCTGTGCAGCGTGCAGCGTTTCAGCCATTGGGAAGACCTTGGGTAAGAATGGCTCCAACCATTGAGGTTATTAAAAATACATTTGCAGATAAAACAAATGATTCTCGATACGACGGAACCTTTACAACCGTATATAGAGGAAACTGGCATAAAGAAGGAACTGGGCTTACGAATGTAACCACATTGTACAATGCCAATAACCTTCCGATACACGCAAATGATGCCGTTTTAACATTTCTAAATGATGATTCCCAAACTCCAACCTATCCAACCACAGCCGATCAGAGCGGTGTGGGGGCAGGTACCCTTCCTGGTAGAGCAGACTGGGTGATTGCTCCAAGTGGTATCAGTAGAATTGTTTATCCCGGTATCTGGAAAATCGGACCATATAGAACCGATAATGGAAATGGTTTAGGGTATCCCAATCCAAGTCATACCCGTCCTTTTTATGCCGCTAAATTCTCTGAATTGTACTTTATTGCAGCAGAAGCTGCCGTGAAGGGGGCATCAGGATCTATGTCGGCAAGAGATTTAATTAATGTGATACGTGGACGTGCTGGAAAATGGAAATTTAATAATGCACAAAATGCATCGTATGTTGTTGATAACAGTGCTACTATGATTGCAGCCACACCTTTCACAATAACCATTGATTATATTCTTGCAGAAAGATCAAGAGAATACTTTGGAGAAGGATATAGATGGTACGATCTAGTGAGAACTCAGACGTGGGCATCAAAGTCAGCAACCTATTCTATTGGAGGTGCGAATTATGGAAATCATACACCGCAAACAGTTACAAGGACTATTCAGCCTTTCCATTATCTAAGACCTATTCCTCAAGGACAGCTCGATGCTATGGAAGTATCTGCAGATATTAAAGCAAAATATCAGAATCCTGGTTACTAGAAATTACTTAATTTCACATTTCATATATAGTTCACAGGGCAGATTCTAAAAACATCTGCCTTGTTTTTCAATTAAAAATTTAAATGGTATGGAAAAAACATGGCGTTGGTTTGGAAAGAACGATAAAATTAAATTACAGACCCTTCGACAGATCGGTGTAGAAGGTATTGTTTCTGCACTTCATAGTGTTCCCAACGGAGAGATTTGGAGTTTGGAGGCTATTAATGATTACAAAAATTATATAGAAAGTCACGGCCTTCGCTGGTCTGTTGTGGAAAGTCTTCCCGTAAGCGAAGCAATCAAATACGGAGGTGAAGACCGTGATTTTTTGATAGAAAATTATATTAAAAGTCTCGAAAACTTAGGAAAAGCAGGCATAAATACGGTTTGCTATAATTTTATGCCGGTTTTAGACTGGGCAAGAACAGATCTTTTCCACGAATGGGAAGACGGATCTTCGTCACTTTATTTTGATAAAGCAAGATTTGCTTATTTTGAAATTCATATTTTAAAAAGAGAAGGAGCGAAAAACGACCATAATCAGGAAATCCTGGAAAAAGTTGAACTATTAAAAAGCACGCTAACAGAAAAGGATAACAATGATCTGATAGATTCAGTCATTGTAAAAACACAGGGATTCGTTAACGGAAATATTAAAGAAGGGGATTTAAATCCTGTAGAAAAGTTCAATAATTTATTGGCTTTATATGACGGAATTGATAAAAACCAACTTCGGGAAAACCTAAAATATTTCCTTGAAAAAATAATGCCTGTTTGTGAAGAATGGAGTATCCAAATGTGTGTGCATCCCGACGATCCGCCTTTTGCTTTGCTCGGTTTACCAAGAATCGTGACTAACGAAGAAGATATCGATTGGTTCCTGAATGCTGTGGATAATCCTCACAACGGATTGACTTTCTGCGCAGGTTCTTTGAGTGCCAATCTTCAGAATGACGTTCCGAAGCTGGCTCAGAAATTTGCCCATAGAACAAAGTTTGTTCATTTGAGAAGCACCAATGTTTTCGAAAACGGCGATTTCATTGAAGCACACCATCTAGGGGGAAGAGGAAAATTAGTCGACGTCATCCGTGTATTTGAAAAAGAAAATCCAGATTTACCAATGAGAATCGACCATGGAAGATTGTTGTCAGAAGATATTGATAAAGGCTACAACCCCGGTTATTCTTTCTTAGGAAGAATGTTGGCTTTAGGACAAATCGACGGTGTGATGGCAGCTGTCAATTCTGAATCAAGATAAGGAGAATCCGAAGGATTCAATATCAATAGCCGTAGGTGTAACCTATGGAAAAAGAGCAAAACAATCCAACGAACCCGAAGGGTTCAATATTATCATTTATCAATAATTAAAAATGAACGAAATATTCAGCATAAAAGATAAAGTTGCAGTCATTACAGGTGCTTCCGGTGTTTTAGGAGGAAGCCTTGCCAAAAGTTTTATCGAAGCGGGGGCAAAAGTTGTGGTTTTGGGAAGAAACCAGGAGACGCTAGATTCCCGTGTAAAAGAACTTACATATTCAGGAGGTGACGCATTTGCCGTTGAAGCCAATGTAATGAACATTGAAAGTCTTGAAAACGCATCGAAGAAAATCATAGAAAAGTATGGTAAAATAGATATTTTGCTAAACATTGCCGGAGGAAATATTCCTTCAGCAACATTGTCTCCAGAACAATCATTTTTCGATATGAATATGGAAGGATGGGATGAGGTAACTGATCTTAATATCAACGGAACCGTTTATCCAAGCTATGTTTTCGGAAAAGTAATGTCAGAGCAGAAAAGCGGAAGTATCGTCAATATTTCCTCAATGGCTGCTTATTCAGCAATTACAAGAGTGGCTGGATACTCGGCAGCAAAATCAGCAATTACCAATTTTACACAATGGCTGGCTTCAGACTTGGCTTTAAAATTCGGAGATAAAATCCGTGTCAATGCTGTTGCTCCCGGATTTTTCATAGGAGATCAAAATCGTGCAATTTTATTGAATCCGGATGGATCTTTAACAGACAGAAGCAAAAAAGTAATGGCCAAGACACCAATGCAAAGATTTGGAGAAGTGGAGGAACTCAACGGAACAATACAGTTTCTCTGTTCGGATGCGGCAAGCTTCATTACAGGAGCTTTAATTCCTGTCGACGGCGGCTTTAGTGCATTCAGTGGCGTTTAGAACGTAGTTATTTTCTTCATATAGTTAAGACCTTAATTATTTTTTGGTTAAGGTCTTTTTTATAACAATCCTAATAATCTAAAAATATAATAATGAAACAGAGACTAATGCAATCGATTTTTTCAGCACATAAAAACGGCATTATTGCAGCAGCAGCTCTACTGTCGACGACCAGCATCTCAGCCCAGACATTCACCGATTTTCAATATAAAGGAAACGACAAAATATACAACGACAATCCTTTAAAATCAGACGAATTCTATTCCCCGATTCTTCAGGGCTGTTATCCCGACCCAAGTATCACCAAAAAAGGAGAAGATTATTATTTAGTAAACTCTTCTTTCTCAATGTTTCCAGGTGTTCCGATTTTCACTTCCAAAGATTTAGTGAATTGGAAACAGGTAGGGCACGTTCTCGACAGACCTTCTCAGCTAAAGGTTGAAAAAGGAGGCGTTTCTCACGGAATTTACGCACCGGATATCAAATACAACAAGTACAACGACACATTTTATATGATTACCACTCAGATTGCAGGTGGAATCGGCAATATGGTCGTAAAAACTAAAGACCCGGCAAAAGGCTGGAGCGAAGTCCAGAAACTGAATTTCGACGGTATCGATCCTGCTATTTTCTTCGATGATGACGGAAAAGCTTACATCGTTCACAACGACGCACCACCACAGGGAACAGAGCAATATCAAGGTCACCGCGTCATCAAAATGTGGGATTATGATTTAGAAAAAGACCAGGTTGTCGCAGGTTCAGACAGAATTATTGTAAACGGTGGCGTTGACCTTTCTCAAAAGCCAATTTGGATTGAAGGCCCGCATTTATACAAATACAAAGGAAAATATTACCTGATGTGCGCAGAAGGCGGAACCGGAGGCAACCACAGCGAAGTTATTTTTATGGCAGATTCTCCGAAAGGACCGTTTGTTCCCGCTAAGAATAATCCAATTCTTACCCAGAGATATTTTCCTAGAGACAGAAAAGAAAAAGTGGATTGGGCAGGTCACGCCGATTTGGTGGAAGGCCCGAACGGACAGTGGTACGGTGTGTTTTTAGCCATTCGTCCCAACGAAAAAGGACGTGTAAATCACGGTAGAGAAACCTTCATTCTTCCGGTTGACTGGAGCGGAACGTATCCTGTGTTTCAAAATGGCTTGGTTCCGATGAAACCGAAATTAAAAATGCCACAAGGCGTTCAAAACCAAACCGGACAAAATGGATTTTTCCCGAACGGGAATTTCACGTATGATGATAAACTGACCGATAAAAACCTCGATTTCCGCTGGATTGCAATGCGCGGACCGCGTGAAAACTTCATTACGACTACGAAAACGGGTGTAAAAGTGAATCCTATGGGAACGAATATCAAAGCCTTGGCTCCGATTTCATCTTTGTTCCACAGATTACAGCACGAAGATTTTGAAACATCCGTGACACTTGATTTTAAACCTAAATCTGAAAAAGAATTGGCTGGAATTACGCTGTATCAAAGCGAAACATTCAATTACGTTTTCGGTATTACGAAGAAAGATAAAGATTTCTACATTGTTTTGGAAAGAACTGAAAAAGGTGAATCTAAATTAATTGCAAGCGAAAAAATTTCACTTTCAAAAAATATAAAATTTCAGATTACAGGAGAAAAAGATGAAATCAGCTTCAATTATTCTTTTGGTGGTAAAAGCTTCAAAAATCTAGGCGGCGCGGTTTCCGGAGATATCCTTTCTACCGATGTTGCGGGAGGATTCACAGGAAGTTTGATTGGTTTATACAGTACATCTTCAAATGATATTGTTCCGAATTAATTTAAATATTCTAAACCTTGAAGGTTTTGTGAAGGAAAATTGATGATGTCAATAGGAGCTCGCTTTAGCCCGTTTGTAAACAAAAAAATCAATTCGGCTTTAGCCAAAATTTAAGGTAATATAAGCCAATTTGAAATAAGCTGCGAGTATTAGCAATGTTACACTTAGCCTTGTCGATGTGTTTTTTAAGATTGATTAAAATCAAACCAAACCAAAATATCAAAACCGTGAAAATTAATAAATCATTTTATATAGTTTCTATTGTGGGATTTATCGGGCTGAATCATCTTTCAGCCCAGATAAATCACTCTAAAAAAGAGACAACAAAATTTACTAATCCAATCATTTGGGCAGATGCTCCGGATTTATCGATTACCAGAAACGGAGACGATTTTTATCTGATAAGCACCACAATGCATCTCATGCCGGGTGCTCCAGTAATGCATTCCAGAGATTTGGTTCATTGGGAAATGTCGAGCTATGTTTTTAATACGTTGAATGACAATTCCAAATATGATTTGATAGACGGAAGTGTTTACGGACGTGGACAATGGGCGTCATCCATCCGTTATCACAAAGGAAAATATTACGTTCTGTTTTCCCCGAATGATGAGCCTTTCAAATCCTATTTCTATGTTACCGATGACCCTGAAAAAGGCAATTGGAAACTCATCACGAGAACCAGGCATTTTCACGACGCATCTTTGCTTTTCGATGATGATGATAGAGTTTACGTTTTTACTTCCAACAAAGTTTTTGAGCTGAGTCCGGATTTTAAAACCATTATCGGAAATCAGGATGGAACGGAAGTTTTTCAGAAAGATGAATCAGAAACCGGACTTTTGGAAGGTAACCAAATCATTAAAAAAGACGGAAAATATTATATGATGATGATTTCCTGGCCGAGAGGCGGAAAACGTCGTCAGGAAGTTTACAGAGCTGATAAAGTAACCGGACCTTATGAGAAAAAAGTCATTCTTGAAGACAATTTTCTTGGATTTTCCTATGCCGGACAAGGTGCTTTGATTGACGATAAAAATGGTAATTGGTATTCACTGATTTTCCAGGACAGAAATGGAGTAGGAAGGGTTCCTATTTTGCTTCCTGTGAAATGGGAAAATGACTGGCCAATTTTAGGTGACAACGGAAAAGTTCCTTTGACGGGTGAAATTCCGCTTTCGCCTTTTAAACCAAAAAATCATTTGGTAGAAAGTGATGAATTCTCCGACAAAAAAATGAAAATTCAGTGGCAGTGGAATCATAATCCTGTCAATTCTGCCTGGTCATTGTCCGACAGAAAAGGCTTTTTAAGGTTAAAAACCAATAGAGTCGTTGATAATCTGTACCTCGCTCCAAATACACTAACACAAAGAATGGAAGGCCCGAAATCCAGCGGCATAGTGGCTTTGGATGTGAAGGGAATGAAAGACGGTGATGTAGCAGGTTTCAGTGCGTTCAACGGCGATTCAGGGATTTTATCTGTGGTAGTGGAAAATGGTAAAAAGTTTATTGTCTTTTCAACAGATGAAGTCAGTTTAGATAATAAAACGAAGGCGGTTACAAGTGTTAAAAAAGAAGAAAAAAAGAGAATCCCATTAAACTCGGACAAAGTTTATTTTAAAATTGATGCCGATTTTAATCTCGGAAAAGATTTGGCTAATTTTTATTACAGCACCGACCAAAAAAACTGGACCGAAATGGCAAAAGATTACAAAATGATTTTCGATTACCGAAGATTTTTTATGGGTTCAAAGTTTGCGATTTTCAATTATGCTACCAAAAATCTGGGAGGTTTTGTAGATGTTGATTTTTTCAGAGTGAATATAAGTTCGGAATAATTAGAGTTGAATAATTTGGGCAGCTTTATCCGCCTTCCGCTCTCAATCTTTTTTGCAGATGATTTCAGATTAAATAGAACTAGAGTACAAGCAAAAAAGGATTTCCGCTCAAGTCGGGCTGCGAGAGATTCATTGTCTAGAAAAAATGAAAATTATTGCTTCGTAGAAGCAAACTGTTAGTAGCAAATAGTTGCTAAAACCCAAAAAAGCCTCGTAGAGGCGACCTGTTAATTACGGCAATGATAATTAATATTAAAAATGTAAAAAAGATAAAACCCTTGTAGGTCTTATTTTTTTGTCTAAATTAATAAGTGTAAAAATTACAAATAAAAATTTATGAAAAATTCCCTGATATTCACTGTCACTTTTCTATTGTATGGTCTGTGTGTTTCTGCGCAAAATACTGACAGACAGGCGCCGCAAGGTTTTGATGTGGAAAGAAAAGATATTCTGCACGGAAAAATTGATACGATTCAATATGCTTCAAAAACCGTCGGAACTACAAGAAAAGCTTTGGTTTACACACCGCCGGGGTTCAAAAAAGGGGAAAAATATCCTGTTCTTTATCTTCTTCACGGCATTGGTGGCGATGAAAAAGAATGGTTCAACCAAGGAAAACCGAATGTTATTCTGGACAATCTCTACGCACAGGGAAAGCTGCAACCGATGATTGTCGTTTTGCCGAACGGCCGTGCGATGAAAGATGACAGAGCAACAGGAAATATTATGGCTCCGGATAAAGTCGAAGCCTTCGCAACTTTTGAAAAAGATTTGCTGAATGACCTGATTCCGTTTGTAGAGAAAAAATATCCTGTTAAAAAAGACCGTGAAAACCGGGCTTTAGCGGGTTTGTCGATGGGAGGTGGACAAACACAGAATTTTGCTTTCGGCAACATCGATAAATTTGCGTGGCTGGGCGCTTTTTCTTCAGCACCCAACACGAAAGAGCCGAGCAAGCTTTTACCCAATCCGCAAGATGCGTTGAAGCTGAAGCTCATTTTTATTTCCTGCGGCGATGCGGACGGATTGATGCCTTTCAGCAAAAGAACCAGCGATTATTTGAGGAAAAATAAAATCCCGCATATTTTTTACATCGAACCGGGAGGTCACGATTTCAAGGTTTGGAAAAATGATTTATACATCTTTTCACAGCTCTTATTTAAGCCTGTTGATAAAACTAAATTTGATGGATTTACTGTTTTGGGAACGTCTGCAGCAACCAATATCAGGAATGCGCAGTATCCTCAAATCCTTCCCGATGGAAGAGTGATGTTCAAGGTAAAAGCGCCGGAAGCGCAAAAAGTTCAAATCGATTTAGGAAAAAAATATGACCTCAAAAAAGACGCAGATGGCTTTTGGACAGGAACGACGGATGCACAAAGCGGAAGCTTCCATTATTATTCTTTGCTGATTGATGGTGTTGCAGTTGCAGACCCGTCCAGCGAAACATTCTACGGAATGGGAAGGTATGCCAGCGGAATCGATATTCCTTTTGATGGTGATGATTTTTATGCTTTAAAAGACGTTCCGCACGGCGATATCCGCATCAAAAATTTCTATTCCAAAGTCACTAATTCTTGGAGACGGGTTTTCATCTACACGCCACCGGGTTACGACCAAAATTCTTCTGAATCTTATCCGGCATTGTATATTTTACACGGCGGAGGAGAAGATGAAAGCGGTTGGGCGAATCAGGGTAAAACCAATTTGATTTTGGATAACCTGATTGCGGAAGGAAAAGCTAAAAAGATGGTCATTATTATGCCTGATGCTAACATTGGTCAAAGCGGACTCCGAAATTTTGGCGAGCGCAATCTCCAGATGTTTGAAAAAGAGCTGAAAGAATCTATCATTCCCTTTGCCGAATCCAATTACAGAATTAAAAAAGGTAAAGAAAACCGTGCATTGGCCGGACTTTCTATGGGTGGGATTTATACATTGTATGCCGGGATTCAGAACTCTGATATGTTCTCAAGCTTGGGCGTTTTCAGTTCAGGATATATGCTACCGATGCTTCAGGACGTTGCCGACAAACAGTACAAATTTTTAAATGAAAATAAATCTGCCTTTTCATCCAACGTCAAAAATTTCTGGATTTCAATGGGTGGAAAAGAAGATATTGCTTACGAAAATGGTCAGAAAATGCTGAAAGAACTGGATAAAATTGGAATTAAATATTCGTACAGAGATTATCTTGGCGGTCACAGCTGGCCGGTTTGGAGAGACAGTTTGCATCAGTTTGCACAGGAGCTTTTTAAATAAACATTAAATATAAAAATACAGATTTGTCTTATTTGCTTAATAAAAATAAACTTGTTTGTTCTTGAAAAAGCATAAAGTATTCTTAGAATGATTTGCTAAAATTCTTGTCTGATAAAAATAAAATATAATAAAACAGGTCGCTCTTACAGAGCTTTTAATTCTGAAAATATTGTTTTCTATTAACGGTTCGCTCCAAAGGAGCTGTATTTAGTCCCAGCGGGACTTTCTGATAGTAGAAAAAACAAAGTAAAAAAAACAAAGCTCCGGAGGAGCGACCTGTTGATTTATACTATTAATATTTATAAAGAAAATTGATAAATCAGGCTTAATTTCTTAATGTTCTAATCCAAAATCAATCCACCAATGAATTTCAAAAGAATAAAAATCAAAACACTTATTATCACGGTCGTTATCGTATCGGGAAATATTGTTGCGCAATCTTATCAGAAGACAGATTCAGGATTGAAGTTTTCTAATGATAATATGAATGTTGAAGTAAAATTGTATGGAGAAAATACGATTAGAATTATTAAATATCCCGCCGGAAAATCATTTGTCAAAAACAGTCTGTCAGTAATCAAAAAAGAACAGAAAACTAAATTTTCAGTTTCAGAAAACAATCATATTATTTCATTAAAAACAAATGATTTAAATATTTTCATTGATGCTAAAAATGGTAAAATCACTTACAATTCATCCTCAGGAAAAGAACTTTTAAAGGAAACCGGAAGTGATTTCAAACCTTTTAATGATGCGGAAAATCAAACCTATTCTATTTCTCAATCATTTCAACTGGAAAAAGACGAACCTATTTATGGTTTAGGAATTTTACAGAACGGGAAAATGTCACAGCGAAATACGGATGTAAAAATGATTCAGAATAACACCTGGGATTTTGTGCCGTTTTTTCAGTCTGTGAAAGGGTATGGCGTTTTCTGGGATAATTATTCTCCGACGCAATTTACCGATAAACCGGACAAAACATCATTCTCATCGGAAGTTGGGGAAGGTGTGGATTATTATTTTATCTACGGAAAAAATGCGGATGGTGTAGTTGCCGGAATGCGAAATCTGACAGGAAAAGTGCCGATGATTCCTTTGTGGACTTATGGTTATTGGCAAAGCAAAGAGCGCTACAAAAGTCAGGATGAACTTTTGGAGGTTGTTAAAAAATACCGTGATTTAAAAGTTCCTTTGGACGGAATTATTCAGGATTGGCAATATTGGGGCAACAATTATCAGTGGAATGCGATGGATTTTATCAGCCCTGATTTTCCTGATGCAAAAAAAATGATACAGGATATCCACGATATGAATGCGCATCTTTCGGTTTCCATCTGGTCGTCTTTCGGACCGATGACAAATCCATACCGTGAAATGGATAAAAAAGGAATGCTGTTCGATTTCAAAACCTGGCCGGAATCGGGCCGGGAAGTCTGGCCTCCCGATATGAACTATCCTTCAGAAGTCCGTGTTTACGATGCGTACAATCCCGAAGCCAGAAATATTTACTGGAAGTATCTCAACAAAGGCGTTTTCAGTCCGGGTGTCGATGCCTGGTGGATGGATTCTACGGAACCCGACCATCTCAGCCAAAAACCGGAAGATTTAGATACCAAAACGTACCTCGGTTCATTCCGAAAAGTGAGAAATGCGTATCCGCTGATGACAGTTGGAGGCGTTTACGACCATCAGCGTGAAACTACGAGTAATAAAAGAGTTTTTATTTTAACACGGTCGGCTTTTGCAGGACAACAAAGATATGCAGCTAATACGTGGTCGGGCGATGTCAATTCTTCCTGGGAATCTTTGCGCAATCAGGTTCCGGCAGGTTTAAATTTCAGCTTGACTGGAAATCCGAATTTTAATTCTGATATCGGCGGTTTCTTTGCCGGTATTTATAAAAGAAACGGAGGTGCCAAAAATCCGATGTTTCAGGAATTATATGTTCGTTGGTTGCAATACGGCACTTTCACGCCAATGATGCGTTCCCACGGAACCGATGTTCCAAGGGAAATTTATCAGTTTGGAAAAAAAGGTGATATGGTCTATGATGCGATAGAGAAATTTATCAATCTTCGTTACAGTATGTTGCCGTACATTTATTCCGTTTCGTGGGATGTTTCTAAAAATAATTCGAGTTTTTTGAGGGCACTTTCGATGGATTTTTCATCAGACCAAAAAACCTGGAATATCAACAATGAATATCTTTTCGGTAAATCATTCTTGGTTGCACCAATTCTGAATGCTCAATATACTCCTGAAAAAATAGTAAAAACCGATGAAAATGAAGGCTGGAATAAAACCGATGCTACCAAAAAAGAAAATTCGCTTTCCAATATAGATTTTACACAAAATAAAACAGTTAAAGTTTACCTTCCTACAGGTTCAGACTGGTTTGATTTCTGGACGAATGAAAAATACAAAGGCGGTCAGGAAATCGAAAAATCCATTAACCTTCAAAGCATTCCGTTGTATGTAAAAGCGGGAAGCATCATTCCGTTCGGCCCAGATGTTCAATATGCTACGGAGAAAAAATGGGATAACCTTACCGTAAAAATCTATCCGGGAACTGACGCAGATTTTATCTTATACGAAAACGAATTCGATAATTACAATTACGAAAAAGGAGACTAT
Source organism: Chryseobacterium sp. UBA6632 (assembly GCA_002455915.1). GTDB lineage: Bacteria > Bacteroidota > Bacteroidia > Flavobacteriales > Weeksellaceae > Chryseobacterium. Next base: position 283 of record DKLU01000044.1, on the reverse strand, counting down.
ACTGAAATCCCTTTCCACTGGAACGAAAAATCAAAAACATTAACGATAGGTTCCCGAAAAGGAAATTTTAAAGGTATGATTGATAAACGGACTTTCAATGTAATTCTTCCGGATGGACAGCAGAAAACGGTAAACTATTCCGGAAAAAAGATAAGTGTAAGTTTTAAATAATCTTAAAGCATTGACTATGAAATTTTTAAATTTAATAACGATTTTAGGATTTTTTCAGATTTCCTTAGCTCAAAATCCCATCATTCAGACGAGATTTACCGCCGACCCCGCG
>DKLU01000359.1 GCA_002455915.1 Chryseobacterium sp. UBA6632 | reverse complement strand
GAAGTTTTGTGATCTTATTGTTTAATGTACTCAAATTTACATCAACATTCCATTGAAAATCGTCGGTCTTTACAGGTGTTGTGAATAATGAAAATTCAAAACCGGTATTCTGCATGGTTCCGATATTGGCCTGAAATCCTGTAAATCCTAAAGACGGCGCCAACGGCATTTCAAAAAGCAAATCCTGACTTTCACGCTTGAAATATTCTACATTACCTTTAATTCTGTTGTTCAGAATCGCAAATTCAAGTCCGATATTTAAATTAAGATTCGTTTCCCATTTCAAATTTGGTGTCGGAAGACTGCTTGCAACGGTTCCTGCTTCTCCTAAATTGTTGTAAAATCGATATAAACTCTGATAAGCATAATAGGTTTTAAGCTTGTCATTTCCCTGACCTCCGTAACTTGCACGAAGTGTCCGCTGATTGAATATATTCAAATCTTTAATAAAATCTTCACTCGACGCTTTCCACGAACCACCGACAGACCAAAACGTTCCCCAACGGTTATCTTGAGAAAATCTCGAAGAAGCATCTGACCTTACCGATCCTGAAATGAAATATTTATTCTGATAATCGTACTCTGCTTTACCTAAGAAACTTAGCAATCCCAACTGATCGCTGTTTCCTGTGAAACCACCCAATAAAGCTGCAGCGTCTGGTTCATAATAATACGGAAGTGAAAACTGAGATCTGTTTCCGGAAATCGTCTGATATTCATAATGATAAAACTCCTGCCCTGCTAATAAATTCACGTGATGCTGACCGAATTTTTTATCGTAAGTTAAAATATTACTCGTGGTATAAGAAAGCGTTCTGGAATTTGTTTTCGTAACCGAACCGCCAATTTCAGTTCCTTGCCCTAACAAAGAATTAGTGTAATAATGACCGTTATAATTCACCAAATCAACTGAAAAACTGGTCTTAAATTTCAATTCTGGCAAAAACGTAAACTCAGCAAACCCCTTTCCTGAAAAGTTATCTTCTCTGTTTTCGTTTTTATCTAAAGGTAAAGTTGCTGCTAAATTCTGATTTTGCAAAGCGCTTGTTGGTCTGTATTTTCCGAAATCATAAATATAATTTCCGCCTGCATCCAGTTTATAACTTCCATCTGTATTTCTTTCATAGTAAGGATAAAATGAAGGAATAATACGCCCGACATTGATAATATTTTCAGAACTTGAATCCGAAGAAGCCGGAGCCAATTGAACGCTGTTGGTAAAGCTTAAATTCGCACCAACATTTAGCCATTTTTTAACTTCAGAATTTAATTTTAATCTTGTACTGTATTTTTTGAAACCAGATTCTATGGCAATTCCTTTATCATCAAGATACCCTAACGAGAAATAGTAATTACTTTTTTCGTTTCCGCCGCTGAAATCCAAATCAACCTGATTTCTAGAAGCCACACGCTGAAGAACATCTGCCCAATTGTCATTCCACAAAGCTTTTGCACCTGCTAACAATTTTCCGTCTGTTCCTACAGGTTTTGCAAAACTGGCTCCGTAAGGATTGATTCCCAAAGCATTCACCAAACCGTCTGTTGCCATCTGAGCCGCCTGCTGTGGAGCAATATTATTCGCAACATAGCCGTTTCTCATGGCCTCCCAATACAATTCAAAATACTGATCGGTATTTACCTGAGCATAATCTTTCACCGCTCTCGAAGAAAAACCCTGACTGATATTAAAATTGATCTTTGATTCTCCTTTCTTACCCGATTTTGTCGTAATGATGATTACTCCGTTTGCCCCTCTCGAGCCATACAAAGCACTTGCAGAAGCATCTTTCAGCACGCTCATTGATTCAATATCATTTGGACTGATGGTGTTGATATTTCCATCAAAAGGAAGTCCGTCTACCACATACAAAGGATCGCTTGAAGCACTTATTGAGCCAATCCCACGAATACGAACCGAAGCTACAGACCCCGGCTGGCCAGAAGCACTCACCGCTTGAAGCCCGGGAACCTGACCTTCCAAAGCTTTTGTAATATTGGTAACCGGTCTGTTGTTGATTTTATCACTGGAAATTGTGGAAACCGAACCTGTATAGCTATTTCTTTTCGCTTTTCCATACGCCACAACAACTACTTCGTCTATCTCTTTTTCCTTCAGGGTATCTTTTTTTATTTCCTGACCTTGTACTCCGATAATTCCCAAGAAAAATACCGCGACAGGTGGAATCCAAATCTTAGAATTAAATGAATTTTTATTAATCATAATCAATTTTGTTTAACATTAATTAAAAATCAACCTTTTACAAAAAAGACAACAACAAGCACCAATAAGTAGGATTAAATTATTGCTTATCTTTCCTTTTTAAGGCTGAATGTAACACCTTGCCCAAAGCAGGTTGTTAAGATTTCATAGGGTTAGTTCCCTCCATCTTTCTTTATAAGCCGATCGAAATATGGTTGCAAATCTAAAAACAAATAGTCTACAAAACAAGTAGACTTTAAAATTTTTGATTATAATTTTATGAAAATTATGTTAAATTTATTTTAAAAACCACCAAAATAGACAGTTATACAAATTGTTAAATTTTCAAATATGAGAAATATCATTAAAAATAATACAATGGATAAAAATTACATTCAAGACTGAATTAGGATTAAAATTCATTACGCAACCCTCGTCACTCCGAGTAGATTTTTACAAAAAAAATCATATCGAGAAGTTTTGCTGTGGAAATAGAATTTGTGTTTCTGTTCACTGGTTCTCGATACATTTTTCTCCGCTTCGCTGCGAAAAACACTCGAACTGACGAAGGGAAATTCAAAAAAAGTTTTTAATTTTATGTTATGAAAATTTTAATTGTAAACGGTCCTAATCTTAATCTGTTAGGTACGCGAGAACCAGAAATTTACGGAACGGTAACGATGGAAGATTATTTAGAAAAATTACAATCTGAATTTTCTACGCATGAAATATCTTATTATCAATCAAATATTGAAGGTGAATTGATTAACCGTCTTCAGAAAGATGATTTTGATGCTTTGGTGATTAATCCGGGAGCGTTTACTCATTATTCTTATGCTATTGCTGACTGTTTAAAAAATATTCAGAAGCAGAAAATTGAAGTTCACATCAGTAATATTTACAAGAGAGAAGAATTTCGCCAGAAGTCGGTAACGGCAGCAAATTCTGATGCCGTTTTATCAGGTTTTGGAATGGACGGATATCGATTGGCAATTTTGAGTTTGAAGTAATTTCATAGAGATAAAAATTGATAAATGCTTCGACAAGCTCAGCATGACACTTCTAATACTAACTGCTTAATTATTTAACAGTCTATTTTTAGCGATGTCATGCT
>DKLU01000361.1 GCA_002455915.1 Chryseobacterium sp. UBA6632 | reverse complement strand
GATGGCAATATCATGTTTAAAAAAGCCATTAACCCTGAAGATATAAAAAATTTAATTAATTATTCTGAAAAATCTCCTTTAAGCTTTTCATTAATGTATGAAAATAAAGTTGAAATAAATGATGTAAATCCCGAAGTGGTTGGCATGTACGCCCATCTCAATCTTCCCGTTCCGCCTTTACATGATAAAGATAATGTGGATGTTGAAAATGTTCTGCAGGCAAATATTTTTCTTGGTCCTGATGAAGAAAAGGTTTTTATGGAAAAGGTAATGCCGAATTCTGTGGCTTCCAGATGGACTCCCCTTTTTGCGGACGTTAATCCCGGTGGAATTACCAAACAAAACGGAATAGAATATTTCTGTAAACATTTCGGAATCGATTTTGCTGAAACTATGGCTTTTGGAGACGGAGGGAATGATATTTCTATGCTAAAATTTGTAAAAATTGGCGTTGCCATGGGAAATGCAAATGAAAATGTAAAAGAAATCTCCGATTACGTTACTGAAGAGGTTGACAATCATGGAATTGAACTCGCTTTAAAACATTTTGGACTACTTTAATTTTATATCTCATAGCTGAACATTTTTAAGCCTAATTAAATATGTGGTATTTGTTTTTAAACTGATTTAATAAAAAAGGCACAGTATGTGTATATAACTAATTAAATCACTTAAAAATATTTAGTTATGAGAAGTTTATTATGGCTAGTAGCAGTCATTTGCATTGTCGTTTGGCTACTAGGAATGTTAGGAGTTGTGCCGGGTATGAGCACAGGTTATTTAGTACATGTTTTATTGGTAATCGCCATTATTGTAGTTTTATATAATATTATTACAGGTCGAAAACCTCTCGATTAATAGATTTCTTCAAATTGAAACTATTCTATTAATTTAGTAAACTTTAAAAATATTGATCCTTGACAAATTTTGTTAAGGATTTTTTAATTAAAAAGCGGAATCTGAAATACATCAAATTCCGCTTTTATTCTTATTTATAGAAATTATTTTTTTGCTTTTGCAGGAGCTGCTGTAGTAGCGCCTAGTTTAGATTTTACATCCGGAGTAATATCTTCACCACCATCTAAATAAGCAATTTGGCTGTTTCCCTGAGAAGTTGCCACATCAAAAACGTATGCCAATCCTTTTTCTTTAGCCACAGTAGAAATCATGCTCGCTACTTTTTTCTGAATCGGAGCAAACAATTCGTTTTGCTTTTGAGAAATATCTTGAGCTGCTTTTGTACGCGTTTCCTCAATCGTTTTTCCTAATTGCTGAAGTTCAGTTTGTGCTGCTGTAAGTTCCTTAATTACAGATTCTTTATTTGCTTCACTGATTGTTTTTTCTTTATCCTGAGCCGCTTTTAGCTTCGTTTGGTAGCTTGTGATCAGCTTCTCAATTTCTCCTTGTTTTGTTTTTGTAAAAGTATCCAAACTCGCTTCTGCAGTTTTAGCTTCAGAAAGATTATTGAAAACATCATCAGAGTTTACATGACCGATTTTTTGTTGCGCTTGGGCAAGGTTTGATGTAAGAAATAATCCCGCTGCTACAGAAAATACAGTGATTAACTTTTTCATGTTATTGTTGATTTTTAAAATTATTTTAATTGTTTGTTTTTAAAAAGAGGACAAATATAATAAATATAACTACATCTCTAGTGATAACAACAGAAAAGAAGCCCAAAAAACCTCGGACTTCTTTTCTAAATAATATTAAGTAAAAAATGAAAGACTAATTTTATGCTATACAAAAGTATTTTCTTGAGATTCAAAACGTGTTAACCAACAAATAATAATTCCTTAAAAATAGCTTAAAACAAAACCTTTATATTTTTGAATATACATTCTCTTCATTCTAAAAAGATCAAATGGGAACTTGTGCTTTTTCGTAAATCAGACCTTCACTTTTTAATTCTTTCCAAAAATCAACAGGAATTTCTGCATTCAATGCATTTATATTTCCCTGTACCTGTTCAGTCTTACTTGCCCCAGGAATTATTGCTGAAAATTCATCTGCCGCCAACACAAAATGAAGGGCTGCATCTACAAGACTGAGGTTATATTTTTTCGCGATTTCAGCTATTTTATCACGTTTTTCCGTCATACCTTTAGGAATTACATCTTTATAATTATATCGTGGTCTTCCATTGATAAACCCAGAATTGTATCCCGCACCGGAAACCAGCTTTATACCAGCTTTTTTCACGGCAGGAAGCAGACGATCAACAGCATCTTCGTGCTCAAGAATAGAATATTGTGTAGCGGAAAGGCAGATATTAGGATCGGCAGATTCAATACAATCTAAAATAGGTTCAATTTTATTGACACCCATACCCCAGGCTTTAATAATCCCCTGATCCCGCAAATCAGATAAAACTTTGAAAGCTCCTTCCCTTGCCTGTTTCAAAAAATAAGGATAACGATCGCCCACCTGATCTTCAGATAAATCGTGAACATACACAATATCAATATGATTTAATCCTGTTCTTCTCAAACTTTCCTCAATGCTTTTTTTAATGGCATCTGCAGTGTAGTTATGCTCAAAATCGTAATTTAAAGGTGCTTTCCACATCGTTGGAGGAACTTTATCCTCCGGAACTTCTGTAAACAGCCTTCCGACTTTTGTTGAGAATACAAATTCATCTCTCTTCTGATTTTGTAAAAAACTTCCAAACCTTCTCTCACTTTTCGTAAGGCCATACCATGGAGAAGAATCGAAATATCGAATTCCCAGATCCCATGCTTTCTGTAGAACTTTGTAAGAATCTTGGTCTGTTAATGGCTCGAATGCAGTTCCTATGGCTACTCCACCCAATCCCAATTTGTGTTTTTCATTTAAAATATCTGCTTTCATATGATAATATTTAAGTGTTTTGGTTGGTGTAAAGGATACAAACACCGTGCAGACATGGGTTTTCAAATCATAATATTTTTAATTTTTATAGGATTAATAATGAAATATCAAAAAGAGATTTATTTTCATCGAAAGTTTTGATCTTTGGTTTGGATTAACTCAATAATTAGTCAACCAATTATATTCATATTGATAAGAATCAATTGTTATCGTATAAAACTAATATTTGGCTTTATTATTGAAGCTAAGATAATACACTTCAACATCAAAAATATGAAAAAGCATATCGTCATTGTAGGCGGAGGATTTGCCGGAATAAATCTTATAAAATCTTTGGTAAACGATAATAGATTCAAAATAACGCTTGTTGACAAGAATAATTATCACTTTTTTCCGCCATTAATTTATCAGGTGGCCACTTCATTTATTGAAGCATCTAATATCAGCTACCCTTTCCGAAAGATGTTTTCCAAATACAAGAACGTAAAATTTCACATGGGAGGTCTTCTGAATGTTTTGCCTGAAATCAAAACCATCCAAACGGAAACCGGAGAAATCACCTACGATTATCTTGTTTTAGCATTAGGAACAGAATCGAATTTCTTTGGAATGGAAAACGTTCAAAATTGCGCCTTGCCGATGAAAACTATCGATGAAGCTTTGTATTTGCGAAATTATATGCTTTTAACATTGGAAGAAGCGGCTCGAAATAAAGATATTAAAGAAGCTCAAAAGTTACAAAATATCGTAATTGCAGGCGGTGGCCCCACTGGTGTAGAATTAGCAGGAATGATTGCCGAAATGGGAAGCTATATTGCTAAAAAAGAATATCCAGAAATAAAATCAGCTTTATCGAATATCTATTTAATTGATGCGTTGCCCACATTACTTTCGCCGATGAGTAAAATGGCCCAACAGGCTGCTTACGATAAGCTTAATAGTTTGGGAGTGAAGATTATCCTGAATGTTGCGGTAAAAGACTATGCCGATGGAAAGGTAATTTTAGCGGATGGAAAATCTATCGAAACAGAAACGTTAATCTGGACTTCCGGAGTAATCGGTCGTGAAGTGAAAGGGTTGCCTGAAGAAAGCATAGGAAAAGGGCGAAGAATTCTCGTTGATGCTTATAATAAAGTAAATGGCACAGAAAATATTTATGCCTTAGGAGACATCAGTCTTCAATTTTCGGATAAAAAATTTCCTAATGGGCATCCGCAATTAGCACAGGTTGCCATTCAGCAAGGGAAAAATTTAGGACAAAATTTTAAAAGAATTGAAGACGAAAAAGTGCTTCATACTTTCGAATATAATGATAAAGGAAGTATGGCGATCATATCAAAATTCAATGCGGTGGTAGATTTACCGAAGTTTTCATTTAAAGGTTTTACTGCATGGCTTACTTGGCTTTTTATTCACATTATTCCGCTGGTTAGTTTTAGAAGTAAAATACGTCTGGCAATGGATTGGCTGAGATTATTCATCACCAATAATCCTTCCATCAGATTAATTCTACGACCAAAAAGAAACACAGGAAAAGAAGCAGAATTTGAGCATTCCTAATATATTACGTAAATTTACGCAACTATAACAATTCGGTTATGGAATAAAATCTTTATTAAGTGAAAATTCATAATAGAAGAAAATTTCTCAGCTTTCTGAAGTTTAAGAGAGATTTTCAAAAGTATGGGCTTGAAAAAGCACGAAGTTATGAGCTCATTCTTCATTGGCTAAACAACAGGTTAAGCCGAAATCAGTTTCTTGTACTTTCCGGAATTCTTGTAGGATGCTCGGCGGGTTTGGCAGGGGTTATCCTTAAAACGCTGGTGCATAATATTCACCATTTTATTACGACAAAAGTTCATTTTGAGTATCAGATTCTTTTTTATGTCGTTTTTCCTTTTTTAGGAATTGTTTTGACGACAAGTATCGTTTTAACGATTTTTAAAGGACAAGACAGAAAAGGAATTGGCGCTATTTTATATGAAATTGCTCAAAATTCAAGTATCGTTTCATCTGTAAAAATGTACTCTCAAATTGTGCAAAGTGCTATTACGGTAGGTCTTGGAGGCTCTGCCGGATTGGAAAGTCCTATCGCCGTGACGGGAGCTGCCATTGGTTCCAATTTTGCCCAAACCTATCGTTTAAGTTATAAAGAGCGCACTCTTTTATTGGCGGCAGGTGCTACGGCAGGTATTGCTTCGGCATTCAATGCTCCGATTGCAGGTATTATGTTTGCTTTTGAAATTTTGTTAACGGGGGTTGTTTTCACAGATTTTATTCCGCTAGTTGTTGCTGCGGTTTGTGGTAGTTTACTGTCAAGAATTTTATTGCAGGAAGATGTACTTTTCAGGTTTTATACAAGAGAAGCTTTTAATTATAAAAACGTTCCTTACTATCTTTTATTAGGGGTTGTAACGGGTTTGTACGCCAGATATTTTGTTATTATTTCTCAAAAAGTTGAGCATTTTATTAAAGGACTGAAAATGTCTCGTCTTAGAAAGGCAATGTTTGGAGGTGCTGTGTTATCCTTGCTATGCGTTCTCTTTCCTCCCTTATTTGGTGAAGGATATGAAACTGTAAAAGCCTTTACCAACGGAGATACTCATTTAATTATCGAAAATAGCTTATTCAGATACTTTGAAATTAAAGATTTTACCATTATCATCTTTCTGATTTTAGTTCTTTTACTGAAAGCTTTTGCCACGTCTTTCACTATTTTCAGTGGTGGAAATGGAGGAAATTTTGCACCGTCTCTTTTTGCAGGAGGAACGGTGGGATATCTATTTGCCATTGTCTGTCAGCAGATCGGTTTTACAGATGTTCCGGTTACCAACTTGGTATTGGTAGGAATGGCGGGAGCGATGAGTGGTGTAATGTATGCCCCATTAACAGCTATTTTCCTGATTGCAGAATCTAGTTTTGGATACGACTTATTTATTCCGTTAATGATTGTTTCCATTATGTCTTATTTAATTGCCAAGTGGTTTTCTCCTATTTCTCCCGAACTGAAATCATTAGCCGATCAAGGAAAAATTTTCACAAATAAGCATGATAAAAATTTATTATTTTCATTAAAAACAGAAGATTTTATTGATAGATATTCTCAAGCCATTAACCAAAATGCACCAATTACAGAATTATTTGAACTGATAAAAAACGGAGATAAAAATATTTTCGCTGTTATTGATGAAAATAAATCTTTGAAAGGCATACTTACTTTAGATGATGTAAGACCCTATCTTTTTTCAAACGATGAAATTTCGGCAACGATAATTCAAATTATGAAAGCTCCGCCTGCCATTATTCATCCTGAAGATCAGCCATTAGAGATCCTTCAGACCTTTGACGATACGGGGATGTGGAATTTACCTGTTGTAAATAACGAAAATAAATTTATCGGATTTATTTCTAAATCAAAAATTTTAACGAGTTACAGACAATTGTTAAAAGAATATTCAGATTAAGATCTATTTTATTAAAACCAAAAGCCGTTCAATCATAACATTGAACGGCTTTTTTATCTAAAAAAAATAATTTACTTTAAAGTATTTATTATTGGCTTACTTTGTTCAAAAGTTCTACCTCATCGCTGTTTAATTGAATATTAGGAGCAGCAAATAAAGTTTCCAATTGAGATTCGCTGGTTGCGCTCACAATCGGAGCCGTAATCAATGGATTTGCCAATAACCAAGCCAATGCCACAGCACCTTGCGTTGTATTATGTTGAGAACTGATCTCATCCAAAGCTTTTAAAACTTCCAAACCTTTAGGATTAAGATATTTTCTTACGCCCTCCCCTCTTTGGCTTTTTGATAAATCAGCTTCATCACGGTATTTTCCGGTTAAAAATCCAGCTGCTAAAGACCAATATGGGAATACGCTTAAACCAAATTGATCGACCAATGGAGCATAATTAGTTTCAAAACCTTCTCTTTCCAGCAAATTATAATGAGGTTGAAGCGCAACATATTTCGGGAAATTATTTTTCTCGGCTACTTCAAAAGATTCTTTCAATCTTTCAGGAGAAACGTTTGAGGCTGCAATGTAGCGCACTTTTCCAGCCTTTACAATTTCATCATATGCTGACAAAGTTTCCTCAACTGGCGTTTTATTATCGTCGAAATGCGTGTAATAAATATCAATATAATCGGTCTGAAGTCTTTGCAAAGATTCATCCACAGATTTTAAAATATGTTTTTTACTGATATCAAAACCATGCTCTTTAGTTTCAGAGCCTACTTTTGTTGCAATGACCAAACCGTGCCTGTTATCACGGCTTTTCATCCATTTTCCGATAATTTCTTCAGACTGACCGCCTTTTCCGTTCACCCACCAAGAGTAAGTATCAGCTGTATCTACAAAATTGAAACCACCTGCCACAAATTGATCCAGAATATCAAAAGATTGTTTTTCATCGAGCGTCCATCCGAACACGTTTCCTCCAAAATTTACTGGTGCAATTGACAGATCAGTATTTTTTATTTTTCTTTTTTCCATGAGAATGATTAAGATTAAAGAATTATTCATTGAATAGCTTAAAGGTAGCGAATAATATTTTTGATTAATGGTTAATCTCTCTATACAACTCATTTTTTTTCTCAATGAAAAAAGACCAACTTTTCAAGCTGGTCTTTCTATTTTATAATTGTTGATTTCATTAAATCTCTCCCATCACATACATATTTTCCATGGTTGGGATGGTACTTCCGCCCTGTTTTTCTAAAGTGATTGCAAAGGCCTGAGCTTTAGAAATATTCGCTAAAGCAATTTCGCTGTCTTTTTCATGCGTGTACATTCCTGCATTTACAGGTTTTCCATCTTCAATAGCCCAAAGTTGATATTGCATACCATCAGGTGCTTTTGGAAGGCTTTCCGCGGTAAGATAAACATCTTTGGTCTTTTTATTCCAGAAAACCATGGCTTTAGAATCGGTATGTTTTTCAACACCTTTTAACATTACCATTTCCATATTCGGATCAGTTGCCATATCCATCTTACGATTCATTTTCTGCATCGCCGAATCCTGAGATTTTTTATGATTGTTCATATCCGCAATCTCGGTTTTCATTTTAGATTGATTGCTCATCCAAAACATATTCCCTCCTACACTTATTAAAAATAAAACAGAAGCAGCAATAGCAAAGGTTTTCCAATTATTATTCCCCTGAATTCTAATCTCTTCCTGAGGTTTTGCAGCCGGAATATCTGCCGAAACTGCAGGTTTCACTTCTTCAACAATCTGTTCCTGTTGAATTTTATTCCAAATCTTTGATTTTAAATCGACTGGAGGTATCACAGACTGAGCTGTAGCCAAATCTTCTAAAGTTTTCTGCGCTTCTTCAAAAGCTTCTCTTACGTCAGCATTGTTCTTCATCACACACTCCAAAATCCCCGCCTCTTCAGGTGAAGCGTGGCCTAGAATATAAGATTCTATAATTCCGGATGATATGTATTCTTTAGTGTTCAATTTATTGATAGTCTTTTAACAAATCCTTTAATTTCATCAGTGCATTTCTCATTTTGGTCTTTACAGTTCCCAGCGGGATCTTCAGTTTTTCGGATATTTCATTTTGAGTATATCCCTGATAATAAGCCAAATCAATCAACTCCTGTTTATCGACTTCCAGTCCTTCAATTACTTTATTAAATCCGATAAAATCAGAAGAATTATTTGTTGTCGAAAGCTCTGCAGAGTTATATACGAAATCCGGAAGCGATTGGTTTTTAAGCTCATTCTGAAAACCTTTAGATTTTAAATAATCAATAGCGGTATTTCTTGCAATATTAATCATCCAGGTATAAAACCTTCCTTTTGATGAATCGTATTGTTGAATGGAGTTCCAGATTTTAACAAAAACATCCTGAATAATTTCTTCAGTATATTCTTTTGACTGAACGATTCGGAGAATAATACCATATAGCGCACCAGAATAGTGGTCATACAAATAATGAAAACCAGATTCGTTTCTCTCTTTTAGTAAAACGATGAGCTCCTCTTCCGAATAGATTGTTTTAATAGTGAGTATTTTTCGTTTCAAATGTAATGAAATATTCCAAATTAAAAACAATTTTTAAACCAAATTTCAATTCTTCAATAAAATTAAACACACGTTTATAATTTCTCTGTTTAAAGATTTAATTTTTAATGATTTATTAGTTTTTAAATAAAATTTCATGGAAAAACAAAATTTATCAAACTGATTATTAATGAGTTGGAAAATAATTTAATCTTTTTTAAATCTGAATTGAAACCAGCCTCGTAAATGACATTAACAAAGAAAAATTTAAACAACACTTAAAATTTAATACAATGAATACAAGATCAAAAATCGCAGTAGCAGGAATGATGGTTTTATCATTCGCTTTCAGTGGAAATTTAACTGCACAAACGATGAAAGAAAAAACAGTAATGGTTGGCGGAGCAGCGATGTATCCTTCAAAAAATATTATTGAAAATGCTGTTAATTCAAAAGACCATAAAACATTGGTTACAGCAGTAAAAGCAGCCGGTTTGGTTGAAACTTTACAGGGAAAAGGTCCTTTTACCGTATTAGCTCCCACGGATGCAGCTTTTGCTAAATTACCAAAAGGAACGGTAGAAAATCTGGTAAAAGCTGAAAACAAAGCTACGCTTACAAAAATCCTTACTTATCATGTGCTTCCTGGAAAATTCAATGCTAAAGAAATTTGGGCAGCCGTGAAAGCCGGAAACGGAAAAAGCATGATGAAAACAGTAGAAGGCGAAGAACTTACTTTCTGGACCAAAGGCAAAGACCTTTATGTGAGAGACGCGAAAGGAAATGATGCTAAAGTTACTATTGTAGATGTAAATCAGTCAAATGGTGTGATTCACGTGATCGACACTGTTTTAATGCCTTAGGGCTTATTAGTTGTTGGAACAGCATAAAATAATATGCTGTTCTTTTCTTCATCAATAATCAAACACTTAAAAAATAATATTATGAAAAGAACGACAATTCAGGTTTCTAATCAAGGAGCAACACTTGATACAGGAAGACGAAATTTCTTAAAACTAAGTGGTGTTGGATTGGCTATTGCCGGACTCACCCTTATTGGATGCGATGATAATGACGATTTTAACTTTATGGATAATGATGTTTTTGATCTGGGATCAGGAGATGTAGGTATACTGAATTACGCCTATGCCCTTGAACAGTTAGAAGCCGATTTTTACACCAAAGTGGTTAATAATTTTTACAGTGGCATTTCCAGTATTGAAAAGGAATTGTTTACCGACTTGTACCATCATGAGGTAATTCACAGAGATTTTTTCAAAGCGGCTATCAGCGGAGCCACTTCAAATGTGCTACCCAAGCTTGAGTTTCAATATCCGAATGTAAATTTCAATGACAAAAATTCTGTACTGGCTACTGCAAAAGCATTGGAAGATACTGGCGTTGCAGCGTATAACGGAGCCGGAAAATACATAACAAACCCTACTTATCTGGTAATTGCTGGAAAAATAGTTTCTGTGGAAGCTAGGCATGCTTCGGCGATCAGAAATTTGATAAATCCAGGAACAGCAGCTTTCTCAGGAGATGACGTGATAGATGCCAACGGATTGGATCTTGCCAAAGAACCGAAAGATATTGTGGCAGCAGCAGGAGGGTTTTTCAAAACTCCTTTTACTTGGAAAGAACAAGGAATCGGCTAAATTATTCACCATTAAATCTATTATTATGAATATTCTAAAATTACTGGATAAACTTTCTAACGATAAATTTTTCACTACAGAAACTTCACGATTAGAAACAATTACGAATCTTTCTTCAGCTGGTAAAAAAGCTGC
>DKLU01000363.1 GCA_002455915.1 Chryseobacterium sp. UBA6632 | reverse complement strand
CACAGAATAAAAAATAACGGTTCCTAAAGCCACACCGCCCAAATCTACCCAGTTTTTCTTTTCCCAAGAAAGAGGGCTCAGATAACTGTGGGCAATATTATTCACGATTTGTTTTCCATCTACTACCAGCTGTCTTCCAATGCTATTTTTTTTCGGTAAAGCCACAGAATCTTCCACAATAAGAGTATCAACTTCTATACTGTCTAGTTCCTGCGAAAAAAATAAATTGGAAATAAAGAATAACATCAAGGTCAAAATCTGCTTCATTAGGTATTTTTCTTTTAGAATCCACAAATTTACAAATTAAGCACACTTACTTTTTAAGTTTTAATTAAAAAAAACAATGATTTAGATTTTACAAGATTTTCATTTTTTTTATTGATTATCTCAAAATTTATTACCTTTAAGAGATGACATCAATCCAAACCATTTATCAGGAAACCATCAAGTTTGCAGCTCAAAAGCATACCGATAAAAATCAAACAATTCCGGGAACCAACCTACCTTATGTTGTTCATATAAGCAATGTTGCAATGGAAATTTTGCTCGCTTTTGAGAAATCGCCTCAGTTTAGTCTGGAATTTGCGATACAGCTTGCCTTACTTCATGATTGTTTGGAAGATACCAATACTACATTGGAAGAACTTCAGCATCATTTTGGAAAACAGGTTGCTGAAGGAGTTTTGGCTTTAACAAAAAATTCAGATCTTAAAAAAGACGAAAAAATGATGGACAGCCTGCAAAGAATCAAACAGCAACCTTCGGAAGTATGGGCTGTAAAATTGGCTGATCGAATTACCAATCTTCAACCTCCTCCTCTTCATTGGTCTGAGGAAAAAATAAAAAATTATAAAGCAGAAGCTATTATTATTTTAAATGAACTTCGTGGTGGAAACGAATATTTGGAAAACAGATTGAAAGAAAAAATAGAAAATTATGCCCAATAATCAACGGATTGCCAATTTTTTTGAAACGCCGGAAAAATTCAGAAAATGGCTTGAGAAAAATCATCGTCTTGAAAAGGAATTACTGGTTGGTTTTTATAAAGTTGGAAGCGGAAAACCTTCTATGAATTGGTCGCAATCTGTGGATCAGGCTTTATGTTTTGGCTGGATTGACGGTGTGAGAAAGTCTATTGATCATGAAAGTTACAGCATACGCTTCACTCCAAGAAAATCAACGAGCATTTGGAGTGCAGTCAATATCAAAAAAATGGAAGAACTCACAAAATCCGGATTGATGAGACCTGAAGGTTTGAAAGCTTTTGAATTGAGAAAACCGGAGAGATCTGCCATTTATTCTCATGAAAAAGAGTTGGCAACGCTTTATCCTAACTACGAAAAGCAATTTAAAGCCAATGAAAAAGCCTGGGAATTTTTCAACAGTCAGGCACCGTCTTATAAAAAAGTAATGCTACATTGGATTACGAGTGCCAAACAGGAAAAAACGAGATTGTCGAGATTGGAAAAGACAATTAAAGAGAGTGAATTGGGGAAAAGAATTTCGTAAGTTTTTTAAACATATTTTATTTTGTTAGAAGAATAAAGTAAATTGTAGTAAAAATACATTTATGATAAAATCTAAAATAAAAATTAAATTACTCTTCTTAAGATTCCGTATTCAATATTTTTTGATTAACACATTTTCTTTGCTAATAATTCCTTTTTTCTGTTGTCTTTTTTGTATACTATTATTCTTCATATATCAAGATATTAAAACTCAAGAAAATTTAAGTACATATTGTTACGCATTTTCCGCAGCAAATGTCTTATGTGCAAACTTAATGTTTGGATTAGGAAGATCTAATATTTTCTTAGACCGATTTCCAGAAAAAAAAGATCAATTATTAATTTATAAATCTGGTGTATTATTTACCAGTTCCGCATTTTTAGGATTGATAATGTCAGCTTTTAATTATTTTGAATTTTCAAATTACCCTAAAAATACAGAACTATCGTCTACAACTTTAGGTGCAATTCATATTTCAACATCTCTTTATCTTGCAACTGGGGTGCTTCTTACTTGTTGGGCGTTGATTAATTTTGGATTATGGATAAGAAAAGAAATAAATCTGAGTAAATTAAATTCAAAAAAAGAATTTGAAGAACAATAAATAAGTTGAACTTTTAAATGAATTAAGAGGATGCTATACTGAAAATATTATTCTAACTTTGATTTTTAAATCAAGATTAAAACAATTATGAATACAGGGATATTAGATTTTTGGGTAGGAAATTTCAACAGTGAAGAAGATTTTTATGATTTTGTAGAAGAAGATGAAAAGTTTTATCTCGAAGAAGATTCTGATGATATTTTTGTTTCAAAATTTGCAGAATCACAGGATACTATTTGGTTTGATCAGGATTTAATAGAATATGGTTTTGAAGATGGCAATACGAGTATTTATGAAAAATTTGCCAACTATTCTTTTGCAGAGCAATGGCTGCCGATTTTGATTAACAGATTGAATGAAATTAATCCTGATTTTGATATCAATTCTTTAGTATTTGTAAGCGGCGGACAAGTTCCTAAGCCTGTTTCCGTAGAAAACGATTTCTTCTCGCTGACCTATATTGGCGGGATTGAATATGAATTTTAAATGAAAATATACTCTACAATACAAATTGGTGATTATCATACCAATCAATGTGAAGATGCTTTAGTAATAAAAAATGTCGGAAACGACAGGATTATAATGGCGGTTATGGACGGTTGTACGACCGCTATGGAAAGTCATTTTGCATCAACTTTGGTCTGTAAAATTTTAAGAAAAATTGCAACAGAAATAAGCTACAGAGAATTATACGAAAAGTCTCTAATAAATTTTAACGCAGATCTTGAGCTTCAGGAAATTTTAAAAAGTCTTTTTAAAGAACTCGTTTTGGTAAAAAATCAACTTTTACTGGATGAAAAAGAATTACTAACAACGCTAATCATTGTGCTTTATCACAAGAAAAAAAAGCAAGGCATTGCACTTACGATTGGCGACGGAATAGTATCTATTGACGGAGAAATATTTGATTTTAATCAAGATAACAAACCCGATTATTTAGGATTTCATTTAAAAGAAAATTTTGATGATTGGTATAATAATCAGACTCAAAAAGTATTTTTCAATGATATAAAGACCTTTCTATTTCAACAGATGGAATATTGACTTTTTCGAAAATAAAAAGAACTGATTATGACAATTCGATTGATCCCTTGTATGATTTATTGATTGACAAAGCAAACGATTCTTCTGATGAAATGCTGAATATGAAAGTGAAAAAACTTGAAAATCATTATGATCTGAAACCAACCGATGATATTGCAATAATCCGAATGATCGAAGAATAAAAATGTAAAAACTTCCGCCTTTCAGCGGAAGTTTTCTTGTAAAACCAATATTTTCCTTCAATTATAAAGGAATATGCTCTACGGTCAGTTTTTGTCCATTCACCGTAATGGAATAGATAAAAAGTGACGGCGTTAATGTAACGATATCTACAATTCGCGTAAAAATAATTTCACCCGAACCATTTGTATTTTTTCCAACTAAAATTCTTCTTTTACCATCTGCAGTTATCGACCAATCCCCAATTGATCTCACCGAACCATCAAAATTGGTGATGATATAGGTTCCATCCATCTTATATTCCGCATTACCTACAAAACTCATATTAGATGATGTAACATCGGCGCCATTAGCATCTTTTACAATGGTTGTTTTCCATTTTTTTGATGCTAAAGTTTGGGATGGTGTCGTTTCAGAAACATACACAGTATCAGTTCCATTGCATGCAACAATTAAGGAACAAATCGCTGAAAGTGAAAGCACCAGAAACAGTGCGAGTTTAATTATTCTCATCAGTTTTATTTTACGTGTTTTTTTTACAAACTTAAGATTAATTTTTTAACCTCCAAACAATACCAACAAAATGAAAACCAAACTCTTACTCTCGATTTAAATCTACAAGCTTTAAATCAAAAATAATTTTTATTAAAACTAAATATTTCTTTTATAAAAGCATAAATTATTTATTTTTCAATGAAAAATTTATCTGGAAAATTATTTTTATTTTTTTGAATTGAATTACTTTTACATAAAAAATGCAAAAACTCGCTTTATTCTTACTCTTATTTTCCAATTTACTGATCGCACAAAATGATGGTTGGAATAAAATTAAAGAAGATATCTATCAAAAAACAGTTAAAGAGAATTCTAAAGAGACGGTAAAAGACCCTGATATTGTCACATTTACCACCTTTGGTTTTGCAAAAGGAGAAACTATTCAGTTGGATCCGGCAAAGCAAATAACCTCTGTACAGACCAGTTTTGAGGATTTAAAAAGTTTCATTAAAAGTGATTTAGACCTTAAAAAAGATTCTAAATATCTCGTTAAAATTCAAATGAAAGAACCTGAAAGTTATAAATACAATATTTTTCTTTTAGATAAAATAACAAAACAAGATAAAGAGAAACTGGAACATTATCTTAAGAAAAATTATAATTTGACAAGCATCCAATATATTTCTAAAGAAGACGCAAAAAATAATGCAAAAAAAGAATTGGGAGTTGAGGAAGGCGATCTATTTGAAGAAGATGTTTTTCCTGCAAGTTTTCAGCTTTACTCTAAAAAACCTCTCCAATTAGAACTTGTAACAAAGCTTTTTCCAAAAATAGTTGAAGATACGATTGATAATAATCAATTACCTCATTTCATTGTTTTTGATGTAAAAACATAAAAAAACTTCCACTTTTCGTGGAAGTTTTTTCATTATTGTGAATAAATTATTTCTTCTGATTTGATAGGATTGGCATCCTATCCTGATATAAGTCGCCACTTCGTGGCTCGCTCAATTCATATTATTCTAATGCGCTTCCAGCCAGTTATTTCCTACTCCAACTTCCACTAAAAGCGGAACTTGTGTTTCAACAGCATTTTCCATTTCTGTTTTGATGATATTTTTTGCCACTTCAACCTCATCGATTGGAGCTTCAAAAATTAATTCGTCATGCACCTGAAGCAACATTTTGGTCTGTAATTTTTCTTTTTCAAGCTCTTTCTGAATTTTAATCATCGCCATTTTCACCACATCTGCTGCACTTCCTTGAACCGGTGCATTTACGGCATTTCTTTCCGCGTGACCTCTTACCACGAAGTTATTAGAATTGATATCTTTCAAATGACGTTTTCTTCCCAATAATGTTTCCACATAGCCTTGCTGACGGGCTTTTTGTACCTGCTCCGCCATGTATTCCTTTAGTTTAGGATAAGTCTCAAAATATGCTTCGATCATCTGTTTGGCTTCCGTCCTCGATAATCCGGTTTGTTCTGCCAAAGCAAAAGCTCCCTGTCCATAAATGATTCCGAAGTTGACCGTTTTTGCCTGACTTCTCTGTGTTTTGGAAACTTCTTCCAACGGAATTTTAAACAATTTCGCCGCCGTAGAAGCGTGAATATCTTCTCCCTGCTGGAAAGCTTTGATCATATTATCTTCACCGGAAATTTCAGCAATCAGACGAAGCTCAATCTGTGAATAATCGGCAGAAATAATTTTCTTTCCTTCACCCGAAACAAATGCTCCACGAATTTGCTGACCTCTTAATGTACGGATCGGAATATTCTGTAAATTCGGATTTACACTCGCCAAACGACCTGTTGCCGCCGTAGTTTGTGAGAAATTGGTATGAACACGATTGTCCGTTTTTTCAATTTGATAAGGCAATGCATCTACATACGTCGATTTCAACTTTTGATACGTTCTGTATTCCAGAATATGTTGAATGATTTCGTGTTTTGAAGCCAATTTTTGAAGAACATCTTCCGAAGTCGCGTACTGCCCTGTTTTGGTCTTTTTTGCCTTAGGGTCAAGCTGCATTTTATCAAACAAAATATCTCCTAACTGTCTTGGCGAGTTCATATTAAATTCTTCACCGGAAAGTTCGAATATTTTTGATTCTAATTGTTTTAAATCATTCTCTAAATCAACACTTTCCTGAGCCAACCATTTTTCATCCAGAGAAATTCCTGAAAGTTCCATTTTAGCTAAAACTTCCATCAGCGGCATTTCGATATTGAAGAATAATTCTTCTAAATTTTCTTTTTTCAATTGAGGTGCAAACAGCTCGTACAACTGAAAAGTTACGTCTGCATCTTCGGCAGCATAATCGGTTTGGGTTCTCAAATCTGCATCTCTGAAATTCCCCTGTTTTTTTCCTTTTTTGCCGATAATAGTTTCAATGGAAACTGGCTTATAATTTAAATATACTTCTGAAAGATAATCCATCCCGTGTCTGCCATCCGGATTTAAAAGGTAATGGGCAATCATCGTGTCGAACATCGCTCCTTTCACCGCGATATTATATTTCTTAAGGACTTTATAATCATATTTTAAATTGTGGGCGATCTTCAGCAAGTCTTCTTTTTCGAAAAACGGTCTGAAAATTTCCAGCGTCTGCAATACTTCACCCTGATCTTCCGGTAAGGGAATATAATACGCCAATCCTTTTTTATATGAAAAACTCATTCCAACCAATTCTGCTTCCAGCTCATTTAAAGAAGTGGTTTCTGTATCAAAACAAACGGCCCTTTGCTGCAATAAATTCTGAACTAATATTTTCTGAGCTTTTGGATTATTCACAAACTGATACAAATGATCGTTCTTTTCAATCGTTGATTTTGTGGAAGTTGCCTGATCTAATTCTTCATACGTCGCAAAAAGATCGAGCTGGCCAACAGCCTGTGCCACTTTCTGCTGAGGAGTAGTTTCCGTAACTGCTACTTCTGCTTCTGTTGCCACAACTTTGGTAAGAGCCGGAGCAAAAGCTCGGTAAAGATTTTCATATAATCGAGTGAATTCTATTTCATCGAAAACTTTCTTAGCCTGTTCAAAATCAGGAGTTTCCAGATCATATTGTTCTTGGTGGAATTCAATAGGAGCATCACAGATAATGGTTGCTAATTTTTTAGATAAAATTCCACGTTCTGCAGAAGCTTCTACTTTTTCTTTAAGTTTTCCTTTTAATTGATCGGTATTGGCTAATAGATTTTCAATGCTTCCGAATTCTTTCAGGAATTTCATGGCTGTTTTTTCACCAACCCCGTCCAATCCCGGGATATTATCTACCGCATCCCCCATCATCGCTAAATAATCGATCACCTGTTTCGGATCGTCAATTTCATATTTAGCCTTCACTTCTTCTACGCCTAAAATCTCAATATCTCCACCTTTTAATCCAGGTTTATACATTTTGATTTTATCTGTAACCAATTGGGCAAAATCTTTATCAGGAGTTACCATAAAGGTTGTATAGCCTTCTTTTTCAGCTTTGCAGGCAATGGTTCCGATGACATCATCTGCTTCATATCCTTCAACCCCCAAATACGGGATGTGCATCGCCTCCAAAATTCTGTGAATATATGGAACGGCAATCTTGATAGCTTCCGGAGTTTCGCTTCTGTTGGCTTTGTATTCTGCAAAATCTTCAGTTCTTACACTCGCCTGCCCGACATCAAAAACAACAGCCAAATGCGTGGGTCTTTCCCTTCTAATTAATTCAATCAAAGAATTGGTAAAACCAAATATTGCAGATGTGTCTATTCCTGTACTCGTTATCCTCGGACTTCTGATTAATGCATAATATCCTCTGAAAATCATCGCATAAGCATCGATGAGAAACAGTCTTTTATCTTGTATTGCCTCCATATTTTCCATAAGGAACAAATATAAGAAATAACTTTTCTTTTGTCTTGAAACAAAAGAAACAAAAATTCAAGACTTGGAAACTTTCGCTAAAAATTAGTTTTGTTCTCTAAAAATTCTAAACTTGCGCGAATTCAAAATTTGTTCTTCGGTTCGGTAATTGGCTCGCGCTTCAAACACTAGAATTTTTTTGACGTTCACAAAACTAATTCTCTTAATGCTCCATTTTCCGAAGTCGTTTTTGAAGTTTTGGGTTGCCATTTTGATGAAGGAAGAGCCTATAAGAGTATATTTTGGCGAAAGCCTAGTTCTATTGATGTGGATGGATATTTTTTTTCTTTATTTGTGAAAATATTTGTGTGATTTGTGTTTAAAAAGAAAAAGACCCCGAAATCGAGGTCTTCCAATATTTCTTCAAATAAAATTTTAATCTAATTCTGCTCTGGAAAATAAATCCTGAATGGCTAATTCATCTTCGCAGGTATTTTTAAAGTCTAACACAAATTCTTTTAATTTTTCCGGATTGGTGGAATAGGCGCAGAACATATCTGCTTCGGGATCAAATTTTATTTCATCAGCAATTTCCGGTTTCTTTTCGTTTAAGAAAACTTTTGCCAAAGATGCCCAATCGTAGCCGTTTCCTTCAAAACCTTCATCTTTTCTCCAATCGAAAATATCCGGTTGGTAACTTCCTGCATTTAAACATACTGAAAAAGTTTTTTCTGAGGCTACCCAAAAAAAGGGCTTAATGGTTGTTTCAAAATTGTATGCTTCCATATTTTTTGGTGATTAAAAAATGAAAACTAAAGATAGGTATTTCCTAAAAGTAAGCCACAGATTGAATGCTTAAAAAAGTGTTAAAATAACTTCAAAAATTCTTTAATCTTTTGTATCAAAATTCAAATTATTGAAAGAATTAATCATAATTTGAAGGCATCTTCTGTTCACTTCCCAAAAGTTATTCTGCAAATTTGGTTTTGGACCGATACATTCAAAATAGTACCATCCGATATTTGTTTTAATAATTACAGCAATAAAATTGGCATGGAAATTTTCACTTTCAGAATCTAAATTTCCGGAAATATCATGTAAATTTTCAATGTGAGGATTTTGAATTTCGTGGGTTTCCAAAGCATTAATTTCAGATAAATTAATTTTTAAATCATTAATAATTGTGAAACGACTAATCTGTGAGTTTATTAAATCTTCTACATTTTGGAAGGCATCTACTCTGTGAAAAAAGGAATTGATAGCTCCTTTATTTTTACCATCTATAGTATGTTCAAAAATATAATTAACAAAATTGTGATCAGAATTATTATTAAACTTAGCATCCCAGGATTGAGGAACGAAAAATTTTACAGGCTCTATATGCTCATCCATAAAAGGTGTGAGAAGTTCTGCCATTTGCCAGTCTGATTTATTGATTAAATCCCAATTGGTAACAATCTGCAAGATGGTGTGGCTTAATTCTTCATAATCATTTGCTTCACAGGTTGCTTTTATACAAAAATAGTTTGCACCGCCTTTTCTATTATTATAATCCTTCAAAACGGTATAGCGGGAAACAATATCATTTCCTCCAATTTCTCTTCTGCAAAGAACATCTATATAATTACCCGTACTTTTTCCTTTTATAATTCTTTCTGCAACAATTTCTTCTCCCATGATTGCGAGTTTCTTCTTCAACCAGTCTGAAGCATTCATTTCAAACTCATAATGTTCGTAAGCTACCTGAACCTCAAGATAAGCCCCCTCTTTTTCACGAACATACTGACCGATATTCGTTAATGAAAGTTCATTTATTGTAAAAGGTTCCAGCTTATTGGGCTTCACATTATTTGGAAGAATAAACCAATAATGCAAGTTTTCTTCACCATGGGTATAGAGACATTTCCAGAAATTTCCCTGAAGATAATCTTTTGCATACGTTTGTTCTACAGGAAAACTGTAATTAATATTTTTATCAATCATTTTACTTTACATTATAATTCGGATAACAGTAATATTAATATCGCTACAGTAGCTAAAATACCAAAAAAAATAAAAATAAAGGCATTTATCAGTAAAGAATACTTCGAAAAAAGGTTATATGGAGACTGATTTTGCTGCCCTCTTACAACTGATTTAGAAATAATAAAATCAAAGATATAAGATACTCCAAAAGTTGTCCATAAGTAACCGAACAAGATAATCAACGGAAGTTGTATTTTCAACAGTGTTTCAGTATCATTCAAAATAAAAACCATTAAGATCGATAGTATAGAAAGTATAAAGAAAATAATGGCTAAAATTAATTTACCTCTCATATTATTTTTATTTATTGGAGCCTATCCAAATTCCATAAAACGGTAAGCACTGCCCAAGCACAAAGAAGATTATTTTGGCGATGGTAAGTATTTTCGATCTGTTTTCTACAGCAAATCTCACAGGGTTTCTTCCCAAATTAGCTTGATTATTATTTTGGTGAAAACCGGTAAGGAAATTAATGATATTTTCTACCACGAGAAATACAAACAAATTAAGAAAAAACAGACATAAAAATGATAAAAATAATGATTTCAATATCTTATCTATTGAATTGATATCTACGGATACCATTTTCGAAACTCCGTAAACAATGGCTGGGCTAATAATAAACAATAGAATGGTAAGACCAATACCAACACCACAAAAAATGATGATTTTTTTCTTTTCAAAAGTTTCTGATGATTTAAACATGAGAAAAAATGATAACACGATAAAAAAAACTAAAAATATTATTTTCATATAATTAAAATTAACCTATAAATACTGTGGGACAACCCGTTAATATAACACCTTCTACAATGGGAGGAAAAAAGTAATCTTTGATGGAGGTATAAAGATTAACGATTGGTTTTCCGCTAAGGGTAACTTCTACATCGGCTTTTATTCCTATTAAAGCAGCAATCTTACCCCCAACATTGGCACTAATCTCATAATCATCGGTATCCAGATAAAAACCAGCTTTCCCACCAATGGCAGCCGAGCCCCCAGATAAACCTACTTTTGCTTTTGTTTTTAAAATGCCTAAGAAATCTGACTGCCCTTCATAATCAGCCTTTGCAGCCCCCAAATCCCCTGAAAGCTCGCCCTGAAAGCCATATCTGTTATCTGAACCTCCGGTAAACACCTTGGCTTCTGCTTTGCCTTCAATATACGCAATATCTCCCTTTAATTCACTTTTATTATACCAGATTCCTTCTTTACCTATATGTCCTTCCGCATTACCAGACATCATTGAAGCTTTCCCTTCACCTTCAAGGCCATACAATCCGTTGCTTCCATATAAGCCGCCTTTCAATTCTCCTTTATATTTTGAAAAACCTGCACTTCCGCCAACTCCTCCATTCCCTTTTCCTAAAGGCTCATAATCGCCTTTTACATTCATTTCAAAAACACTGAAACCTAATGTTCCATAATCATAATTTCCGTCCTTCGTTTTATCTTCCCGATTGGCATACGCTTCAAAAACTTTTAAAGACAGATTATCTTCTAATTTATGATCTATAGTACCATCACTATTCAATTTATCATTAGGGATAATACTCCAAAAATTATTATCTACGGGAGCACCTACAGGTCCCGCAGGAGCTGGCTGAGGAGGAGTTCCGCAACTTGTTTTATCTCCCATTCTTGCTGCAGCAATTCCGTTTATAAAAACAGACGAAGATCCTTCTACAATGCTTGCGACCCCGTGAGATGAACAAGTAACAGGATCTCCTTTTCGGGCTGCAGGTTTACCTCCGATAAGCACATTAAAGCTTCCTGAAGTAATAGGTCCTGTATGAGCAGCCTGGTCTATAAGTGCTCTTGCCGCCAGTTTTCCCATAATTAACTATTTATTTTTGTTACCGCTGCTTTCAGTTCTGCCAGAAAACTTCCGAAAAGTTTCAAAGTCATACCTGTAACTCTTGTAAGCATACCGCCTCCTATTTCCGTATTATTTGTTCCTTTAAAAGTAGAATCCATAGAAGTTATCTCAAAGGTATCTGTGCTTTCCATTTTTACATTTTTACCATTCAGGGTAATGGTTCCATCGGCAAGCATTTTTACAATACTTTCACCAATCGTAATTGTGAAACTTGAAGTTCCGTCTAACGTAATATTTCCGGCGCTATCCATTTCAAGAATACATTGTGGTGGTGTATCTTTTTTAGCGCCTACATTGATGCTATTTTTGCTCCCTGCATTTACAGTATGATTGCTATTGGCATTGGTTGTTGCATTTCCCGCTCCGTCAAATTTCATATTCGCACCGCCCTGATCCGTTAAAAATACAGAACCTTCGCCATCATTTAATTCTAATTTGTTTCCGCTTCGGCTGCTTAAACTTTTAATATTATTTCCAGATCCACCTCCGGCTCCGATTGCTCCGTGAAACATTCCTCCCATTACAAAAGGTCTGTCGGGATGCTGATGAACGAAACTTACGATTACCTGATCACCAATCTCCGGAACAGCCATAAAACCACGGTTTTTATTCACTTTATTGCTACTTCCGGCATCGGGAGTCATCACACGAATAAACTCTGTGGTATCCTGACCTTTCTGCCAATCAAACTGTACCTGAACTCTTCCTTGATTCATCGGATCTTTATTGGAGATCACTTTAGCAAACTGTGGTTCGGCTTTAGGCATTAAAAATTCCGGACGGGGAATGAATCCTGTATCTGAGGCGATCGCTTCAAAAGTGCCGTCGTAATAACCGCGGGCATCTACTTCATGAATGACTTCCGTAATCATCAATTTTGTAAAATAAGAAGTATCGTTGGTTTCCGTCTTACGCATTTCGATATCTGCAATACATCCCGGATATAAAAACGGAACAGTGGTGCTTCCGGAAGTTACAAAAACGCCAGCCGCTTTACTGCCTGCCGTTCCTTTTTGGGATGCATCAATATCCATAAATGAAGCCGCCTTTATCGGGGCAACTCTTAAAGAAGGTGTCTGAAATGTTTTTTCTGAAATTTCAT
>DKLU01000362.1 GCA_002455915.1 Chryseobacterium sp. UBA6632 | reverse complement strand
TGGTTGGAAAATATATGATCAAAAGAAAATCCGGAAAGATCATCAACATCTGCTCGATGATGAGTGAGCTGGGTCGCGACAATGTAGTGGCGTATGCTTCTGCAAAAGGCGGACTTAAAATGCTGACGAAAAATTTAGCAACAGAGTGGGCAAAACACAATATTCAGGTGAACGGAATCGGTCCTGGATATTTTGCAACCTCGCAAACAGAACCCATAAGAGTGGATGGAAATCCGTTCAACGAATTTATCATCAGCAGAACTCCGGAAGGAAGATGGGGAAATCCGGAAGACCTTGCAGGAACGGCTATTTTCTTGGCTTCGGATGCAAGTAAATTCATCAACGGACAGATTATTTACGTTGATGGAGGAATTCTGGCAACCATCGGGAAGCCTGCTAATGAATAACAACAGAATTAGACTAGAATGAAACCTTTTATTACAGATAATTTTTTATTACAGAATAAATACGCTGAAGAATTATACTTCAATTACGCGGAAAAGCAGCCAATCATCGATTATCACAATCATTTGATTCCTAAAGATATTGCAGAAGATACCGTTTTCGAAAATATCTCAAAGGTTTGGATTGCCGGCGACCATTACAAATGGAGAGCAATGCGTACCATGGGCGTGAACGAAAAATTCATCACGGGAGATGCTTCAGACAAAGAAAAATTTGAAGCTTGGGCTAAAACAGTTCCGTATACATTGAGAAATCCTTTGTATCACTGGACGCATTTAGAATTGAAAAGATATTTCGGAATTGATGAGTTGCTGAATGGTGACAATGCATCTGAAATTTACGATAACATCTCATCTCAGCTTCAAACTCCTGAAAAATCTACAAGAGGTTTATTAAAAATGATGAATGTAGAATCTCTGTGCACAACGGAAGATCCTACAGATATTTTGAATTATCATCAGGATTTGGCGAAAAGCGATTTCTCGATTAAAGTAAGTACAGCTTTCCGTCCAGATAAAGCAATTTTGATTGAAAATCACAATTTTGTAGATTATATTTCTAAACTAGGCGAATCTGCCGGAATTGAAATTAATTCTTATCAAACGTTGTGTGATGCTTTGACGAAAAGAATTGAATATTTCCACGAAAACGGATGCAGATTATGTGACCACGGACTGAATAATATTTCTTTCGAGGAAGCTTCAGAAACAGAAGTAAATGCAATTTTCAATGATAAGATTTCAGGAAAAGTAATCGCTGAAAAGCAGGTAAATCAATTCAAAACAGCCATTTTATTATTCTTAGGTGAAGCTTACCATAAACATGGTTGGGTTCAGCAGTTCCATTTGGGTGCGTTGAGAAATAATAATGAAAGAATGCACAGAATTTTAGGTCCGGATACGGGTTGGGATTCTATCGGTGACTTCGTTCAGGCTGAAACTTTGTCTAAATTATTGAACGCTTTAGACGGAAAAGATAAATTAACGAAAACAATTCTTTACAACTTAAATCCTGCCGACAATGAAATTTTCGCAACGATGATCGGGAATTTCAACGATGGAAGCATCAAAGGAAAAGTACAGTTCGGTTCAGGATGGTGGTTCCTGGATCAGAAAGACGGAATGATTAAGCAGATGAATGCCCTTTCCAATATGGGATTAATCAGCTGTTTTGTTGGAATGTTGACGGATTCAAGAAGTTTCCTTTCTTTCCCAAGACACGAATATTTCAGAAGAGTATTGTGTAACTTATTCGGTGAAGAAATGAAAAACGGTGAGTTACCAGATGATATTGAACATGTTGGGAAAATAATTTCTGATATTTGTTATCACAATGCTAAAAATTATTTTGATTTTTAAATTTCAAGATTAATAAAAATACTCTCGCTGATTTGGCAGATTACGCAGATCTTTTTAAACACAATCATTTGCTAAATCTGCGAGAGATAAAATAAAATTTTAAACCATTAAGAAAATTTAAGAAGTTAAGTTTTGATTAAGATAAAATCAAAGATTTTAATTCAGCAAAACGCTTAAAGCGAAACTCAACTTAATTTTTCTAAACTCCTTAATAAAATCTTAATGGTTTAAATAAAAATATCTGTAATTTCTACTAATGAAAAGTCTTTGCGGTCTTAGCTGAGTGAAACGCCTTTGCGAACTTAAAGACAGTTAGTAGTTAAAAAAAATCTTTGCGCCCTTTGCGTTAAAAACAGAAATAGATATTCAAAAAATTAAGGTTAGTAAAAACTTATGGGCAAAATACTTACTTTCGGAGAAATCATCATGCGACTGTCGCCACCCGGAAACAGAACCATGAAGCAAAGCCACGAAATGGAATTCTTTTTCGGCGGAACAGAGCTTAATGTCGCGTCTTCATTGGCAACAATGGGTTGCGATGTGAGGCATATCAGCAGTGTTTCTGATGATTTTGTGGGAGAATCAGCTTTATCTTTTGTAAAAAGCTTCGGAATTGACACCAATTTTATTTCTAAAAATGAGCATCCTCTAGGTTTGTACTTTTTAGAAGTAGGATCATCAGTTCGTGCAAGCAGAATTGCTTACAATAGATTGAATGGTTCTTTCGCCAATATTCAGCCTGAAAAAATTGACTGGAAAAAAGCGCTTGAAGGTTGTCAATATTTCCACTGGACAGGCATCAGCCCTGGAATTTCCAAAACGGCTTATGAAGCTTTAAAGAAAGGTTTACAAACAGCCCGTGAATTGGGAATTGAAGTAACAACCGATCCTGCTTACCGTTCAAACCTTTGGAAATATGGTAGAAACGGAAACGAAGTTTTGAAGGAATTAGTTTCTTTATCAACAATTTTCATCGGCGGAATAAATGAAATCAACGAAATTTTAGGAACTCAGTTTTCATCAGATAAAGAAGGTTTCATTGAAGCTTGTGAAGAATTGAAAAAACAATGTCCTTCTATTCATAAAATTTTCGATAAAATAAGAATCGGTGTTACAGCGAGTTCTCAGCAAACGCAAGGAAGAGCTTTGATTGATGGAAATTATTTTGAAACTGTATTTTTAGAAATAGACAATGTAGTTGACAGAATCGGAACAGGTGACGCTTTTGCCGCAGGTTTGATTTATGGCTTAAAAAATTTCGACGACGAAAAAGCATTGAATTTTGCCAACGCAGCTTGTGCAATTAAACATACCATTTTAGGAGATATCAATTACAGCAGCGCAGAAGATATTCTGGAAGTAATGGCAGGAAATTCTGGAGGAAGAATCAAGAGATAATTGGCTTCTGGTGGATAGGTTTTTGCCAATGGCTTTCAGTAAATGGATAAGTGAAATTAGAAAATAGCGGACTTTGCTGAGTGAAACTCCTTTGCGAAGTTAAAAACAGTCAGTAGTCAAAAAAATCTTTGCGCCCTTTGCGTTAAAAATTTAATCTTTAAAGAAACAGCACACTAAAGGATAGACTTCATCCCATTAAAAATTATTTTTAAACAAGATAATTAAACAAAATGACAAAAATTCAAACCGTTACCAATGCCATCATCAATCAGGGGATTTTACCTCTGTATTATAATGCTGATGAAACGGTAACTATAGACATATTAAAATCGCTTTACAAAGCAGGAATTCGTGCGGTAGAATACACAAGTCGTGGCGAATCTGCATTAAGCAATTTCACTAAAATGGTAGAAATCCGTAATGCGGAAATGCCGGAAATGCTTTTAGGAATCGGAACGATTAAAAATTTACAACAAGCTGAAGAATATTACAAAGTTGGGGCAGATTTCTTTATCAGTCCGGGTTTTGTGGCGGAAGTGGCAGCGTTTTTAATTCCAAAAGATGTGTTGTACAGTCCGGGTTGTATGACTCCTACAGAAATTATCACCGCAGAAGCTGCAGGAGTAACTTTTATTAAATTATTCCCTGGAAATGCTTTAGGTGCAGGATTTATGAGTGCCATCAAAGATGTGTTCCCAAATCTGAAATTTATGCCGACTGGAGGTGTTGATACCACGAAAGACAGCATTGAAAGTTGGTTCAAAGCTGGAGTAGCTGCAGTTGGAATGGGAAGCAAATTGGTAAGCAAAGAATTGATGGCGGCAAAAGACTATGCAACCATTGAAAATGAAACTAAAAAAGTTTTGGATATCATTCAAACTTTAAAATAATAATGATAAAGCAGAGCAAAAAACTTTGTGATCTTATTTAAGTGAAACGCCTTTGCGAACTTAAAAACGAATAGTAGTCAAGAAAATCTTTGCGCCCTTTGCGTTTAAAACAAAACCAAACAAAAACAAGCGCAAGTAACATTAAAGAAGATGGAAAATCAGATAAAACAAAAATTGAATCGTGAATTAAGCAATTCTCAGGAAAAACTTCCGATCAAAATCATACAATTCGGAGGTGGAAATTTCATGAGAGGATTCACCGATTATGTTATTGATAAATTAAATAAAGAAACCGATTGGAAAGGTGGAGTTGTCAATTTACAGGCAACACCAAACGGCTCTATTCAGAAGATGGAAGAGCAGGACAATTTGTATACGCTGTTCACCAGAGGAATTAAAAAAGGAGAAATCCACGATGAAAAGCAGGTCATTTCTGCGATTCAAAAGTCGATTAATCCTTATGCAAATTATGATGCATTCTTAGCATTGGCGAAAGAAGAAGAATTGGAATTTGTATTTTCAAACACGACCGAAACCGGAATTGCTTACGACGAAACAGAAACTTCTTACGAAGGTCCGCACAAGAATTTTCCTGCAAAAGTTGCTGTTTTGCTTCACGAAAGATTTAAACATTTCAATGGTGCGACTGATAAAGGTTTAAGAATTATTCCTTGTGAATTAATTGAAAATAATGCTTTTGCATTAAGAGATATTATTATTAAATATGCTCAACTTTGGAATTTAGAAGAGTCGTTTGTGCAATGGATTAACCAAAATAATTATTTCCATAATACATTGGTTGACAGAATTGTTCCGGGTTATCCGAAAGACGATGTAGAATCTTACGAAGATCAGTTAGATTACGAAGATCAAATGATGGTGGTTTCTGAAACGTTCTTACTTTGGGTTATTCAGGATGCCGGAAATTTGAAGGAAAGAATTCCTTTTGATCGGATTAATGAACAAATTTTAGTCGTTGATGATATTCAGCCCTATCGCTTAAGAAAAGTAAGAATTCTGAATGGCGGTCACACCTTAATGTTGGCTCCGGCAGTTTTATCAGGAAAAGAAACGGTAAAAGAATCTATTGATGATGCATTTATCGGTGAATTTTTAAGTGAAACGATCTTTAATGAAGTCAATCCAACCTTAGGTTTAGATAAAACGGAATTAAAAGATTTTGCGGAAGAAGTTTTCGACAGATTCAGAAATCCTTTTATTAAACATTATCAGGCAAGTATCGCTTTGTATTTTGTTTCTAAATTTAAAGTAAGAATTCTTCCGAGTTTGTTGGGCTATGTTGAAATCAATAAAAAATTACCGTTGAATTTGGTATTCTCTTTGGCAAGTTTAATCAGATTCTATCAGGGAAATTTCGGTGAAAAATCGTTGCCAATTAATGATGAAGAAGCTATCGTTGCTAAATTCAAAGAAATCTGGGCAAACGAAGATTACGGAAAAGTTGCCGAACTGTCATTAAGCGAAACGACTTTCTGGGACACAGATCTTACTCAGGTGGAAGGCTTGAAAGATGCAGTGGCGAAAGCTTTGTGGGAAATAGATCACAACGGCGTGGAAACTGCATATCACAACTTTATACAATTTTATTCTTAAAAAAAATGCAAAAGAAAGTACTAAAAGTAAATCCCAAGGATAATGTAGTGGTGGCGCTGGTTGATTTGGCGCAGGGGGAAACTGTTACTTTGGGTGAACTTACTTACGAAATTATAAAAGACACGAAGGCGAAACACAAATTCGCTGCCGTAGATTTTGAAGATGGCGACCATATCATTATGTATGGCGTAATCGTTGGAAAAGCGAATCAATACATCAAAAAAGGGGAAGTGATTACGACTGAAAACGTAAAACACCAAAGCGCAAAAGTAGAAGGTAAAACCGCAACTTTAGGCTGGACTCCACCAAATGTTGATAAATGGAAAGACCGTATGTTCAACGGATATCACCGTGAGGACGGACAAGTGGGAACGGAAAACGTCTGGCTTTTCTTTCCTTTGGTATTCTGTGAAAACAAGAATATTGAAACGCTTAAAGATATTTTCGAAAAAGAATTACTTCACGATAAGGCAAGCAAACATCAATTATTGCTAAGGTCATTGTTAAATGGTGGAGCGACTGATGTTGTGGAGGAAGAGAAAGAAGAAGATACAAGAATATTTAAGAATATCGACGTAAGATTCATTACACACCAAGGTGGTTGTGGCGGAATTCGTCAGGATGCGGAAGCATTGGGAAGATTATTTGCAGGATATGTGAATAACCCGAATGTTGCAGGAGCAACCGTTTTAAGTTTAGGCTGTCAGAATCTTCAGGTGCAGATTTTTATGGATGCACTTCATGCTTTAGCTCCGAATAACAAAAAACCAATCGTTGTTTATGAACAGCAAAAATCTGGAACGATCGATGAAATGTTGACCGGCGTTATCAAAGATTCTTACGAAGGCATTAAACAAGCTAACAATATAGAAAGAAAACCAGCACCCATCACCAAACTGAATATTGGTTTGGAATGTGGTGGTTCAGATGGTTTCTCGGGGATTTCTGCAAACCCTGTTTTGGGCGAAGTTTCCGATATTATGGCAGCTGTTGGAGGAACAACTATGCTTGCTGAATTCCCTGAATTGTGTGGAGTAGAGCAGGAGTTGGTCAATCGTTGCATCAATGATGAAGACGGGGTTAAATTCCTTAAACTGATGCAGGATTTTGAAAAATCAGTCGTTGCTGCAGGCTCAGGCTTTGATATGAATCCGTCGCCGGGGAATATTAAAGATGGACTAATAACCGATGCCATGAAATCTGCAGGAGCGGCTAAAAAAGGAGGAGCAGCTCCAATTGTGGAAGTTCTTGATTTTACGGAATACGCTACTAAACCAGGTCTGAACCTTTTATGCACGCCCGGAAATGATGCCGAATGTACAACCGCTTTAGTTGGTTCTGGAGCAACAGTTGTGCTTTTCACAACAGGTTTGGGAACGCCAATGGGAAATCCAATTTCTCCGGTGGTGAAGATTTCTTCAAACACGGTTTTATCCGAAAAAATGTCGGATATCATCGATTTTAATGCGGGAACAGTGATTAGCGGAGACAAAACTATTCCTGAAGCAGCAGACGAATTGTTAGAATACATTATAAAAGTAGCAAGCGGCGAGGTAAAAACCAAAGCCGACCTACTGAATCAGAATGATTTCATTCCTTGGAGAAGGGGTGTTTCTTTATAATTATTGTTTTAATTATATAAATATTAGGGTTGAAAATGCTTCTTGCTTCGGTGAGGAGCATTTTCTTTTAAACACGAGTAGCACTATTTTTTACACGAATAAACATAATATTATAATTTAATCAAGGTATTTATATCAATAGGAACGGGCTTTAGCCCGTTTAATGAATACACAATTCATATTGGCTTTAGCCAAAATTTAAATTAATTCTCCTTAATAAAAATGTCACGAATTAAAAAACCATGAAAACAGTCTATTTTACATATTGCTTATACTAAAATTATTGCTTAGCAACTTTATTTCCAACTCCTGTCAATGAAGTGTTGGGTTTTCCGCTCTTTGTACCCGAAGTTTTATAGAATATGGTATTGTTACTTCCTTCCATTGAGATGTTATCTACTCTATCGATGTATACTTTATTGCCAGTTCCGGAAACCGAAATTTTCTTAGCACTTCCTTTAATTGTGATCGTATTATCGCCTCCTTCCACTTCAACGATGCCTCCGTTAAGGGTGTAATTCAATTTATGACCGATGCCTTCTACCTGTATTTTTTTATCGTTGTCTGATTTTTCTACCCCTTTGATGGATTCTGTTTTTCTAGATTGAGAAAAAGCGGTACCCGTTCCTAAAAAGAGAATTGCCAAGATGGCTGCTGTTTTAATATTTTTCATACTCAATTTGAATTTAGTTGAAGGTAAATATAAGTATAAAATGAATTCTTAAAAGTTAAAGGATTATAAAATTAATTAAAGCTTAGATAACGCTGACTAGATCGCGCGGATTTGTGATCCGTGCTCAGAATATAATGTTGGAATAAAGTTTAAATTTTAATTTTTATCGAAAATTTCCAAGTCTTGAGTTTTTGTTTCAAGACAAAAGAAAAACAGCCTCTTTTTGAAGCTATTTTTTTTATATAAGTTTAGATGCTTCACAATGACAAATAAAGTATTTGTCTCCGTAAGATCTTTTTGACTTTATGCGAAAAGAAAATTAATCTTTTTTAGAAGACTTTCGAATATAAATCTGCGGAGCCAGCACCACTTTTTTCTCAATAGATACTCCGGAACCGTTTTCCTTTATACTTTCGAGAAACACCTGTCCCGCCATTTTACCCATAGGTACAGGAGTTTGGTCAACAGAACTTATCGGAAGCTCCATAAATTGAGTAAAAGGTTCGTTAGAAAAGCCGATAACAGCAACTTCATCCGGAACTTTTATATTACGTTTTTTAAGTTCCTGACACGCGCCTAATGCGGCAAAGTCACTCGAAGAAAAGATTGCATCCGGAACAGATTTTTTATCCCAAAGCTTTTTAATGGCATCAATTCCTGCATCAATAGAACTGCCGGTTTGTAGAATATTGTCTTCTTTTACGGGTAATTGATGATCTATTAAGGCTTGCTTATAACCATTCAGACGGTTTTGATAGATCTCAAGATTCAGATCTCCGGCAAAATGGCAAATGTTTCTGTAGCCTTCTTTTATTAAATGTTCAGTTGCGATATAGCCTCCTCTGTAGTCATCAATCACCACTGTGCTGATTCCCGAAATATCTTTTTTACGGTCGAAAAAGATGATCGGCGTATTCGTAGTATCTAAAATATTTTGGATGTGTTCTGTATCGATCGTTGTTTTGGAAACCGACATGAAAATGCCGTCTACCTGAGCATTGAGCAAAGTATTAAGATGTCTTTTTTCAATATTTACATCTTCGTGGCTTTGGCAGATAATCACGTGATAGCCGAATGGTGAAAGCTCTTCTTCAATTCCGCGGATGACGGAGGAGAAGAAATTGGTATTTACAAACGGAACAATAATTCCTACGTTTTTGGTTTCCCCACTTTTCAGTGCCTTGGCAAGATTATTCTGCTTGTAGTTCATTTCCTTTGCAGTTTTCTTTACCAGATCTTTTGTGGCCTGGCTGATTCTCGGGTGATCGTTTAATGCTCTCGAAACAGTTGCCACACTGACATTTAGCTTCTTCGAAATATCATATATAGTGGCACTTTTTTTATTCATACAAGTTTTTTTCTAGCTGTTTTTCGTACATCAAAATGATATACATTATTGACGTAAATTTAATCAAATTAAGCATATCTGTACTGTAA